>JADZAF010000290.1 GCA_020852755.1 Bryobacterales bacterium | reverse complement strand
GGGGCGGGCCGGGTCAGTTCCTGGGCTTTGGCCAGGATCTCGTCGAGGACCGATTGCCACCCCGGCGGCGCTTCCGCGGGAAAAGCCAGAACCGTAGCGGACAGGCCGAGGACAGCCAGACGAAGGAAAGATTGCATGAGACTGTGCGTAGGGATGCAGTTGGGCGGCCAAGTGAATTGGGCATGGAATATCAGAAGCTTAGAGCCGCCTGGCGGGCCCGGGGGTGCCGCATATCGGGCAGGGGGCCCCTCTTATAGGGCAGGCTGAGACGATTCCAGGCGGAAAATGGCCCCGCCATGAGAGCGGACGAAGCCCTCGGCCCGTTCTTTTGTTGAAAAGGCGGGCAGGCTGGGCGAACAACGGTCGTAGACCAGGGCCGGCTTGTGCCCGGTTTCGTCCACGGGGGTGTGTTCGTTCCGGCAGGTGGCCAGGTCGCTGCCACGGACCAGGAACGCCCGGGCGGGCGGCAAAGGCAGGCCGCTGTCGAAGTCGGTCATTTCAAGGAAGCGCACAGGGACTCCGCGCTGCCTGCCTTTCGCCAGCGCGCAGGAAGGGCAGCAGAAGGTCTGGCTCCGGCCGTCGATGGCGGCGACGGTGCGGGAGTTGTGGTGGACATCGCGGCGGCAGGCCTCGCAGAGCGATGAGCCGGGCGTAAGCCGGGTCACGGCGAAGGCGAAGATGGCCGCCAGCGGCAGAACCCAGATGCCGCGCAGGTGCATGATGGCCTCTCCTATGACATCAGGATACACCCTTGGGGTGCCTCAAATGCGGCAGGGGAAGGATCTTCCGAGCCAGCCGGAGCCTGGGGTGGACGGGTAAGTGGCTGATATTGCGAGTGGTTACCGGGATGCAAGGGGAGCGAGCGGTGAAAGAGGCATCTGCAGAACCGGCTGGCCTGTATGCCGGCAGAAGGCGCGGATTGACAATCCACGCGACAACCCGGCATAGCCGCGTCGCTCTCCTGGCTTGCCTGTGGGTGGCGGTGTTTTTGACGGCGGGAGCGGCGGCGGGGGAGGAGCGGTCCTCGCTGGGGCAGATGGTGCGGGAGGCGCTGCGGAACAACCCGGAGATCGTGGCGGCGCAGAAGCGGTACGAGGCCGCGCGGCAGGTTCCGGCGCAGGCGGGGGCGCTGCCCGATCCCATGCTGTCGCTGGGCTACGCCAGCACGGGCAGCCCGCGGCCGTTTGCCGGGCTGGGCACCGACCCGGTGGCCAACGCGGGCGCGATGTTCTCGCAGGAGTTCCCGTTTCCGGGCAAGCGGGGTCTGCGCAGCGGCATCGCAACCAAGGAAAGCCAGGCGGAATTCGACCAGTACCAGCAGGTGCAACTGACCGTGCTGGCTCGCTTGAAACAGGCGTATTTCCAGCGGCAGCGCGACTACGCGAGCATCGCCACTCTGGAACGCAACCGGGACCTGCTTCGCAAGTTCCTGCGGATCAGCGAGGCGCGCTATTCGGTGGGCCAGACTCCGCAACAGGACATTTTCAAGGCGCAGACCCAGATCTCGATTCTGGAAACGCGGCTGGCGCGGCTCGAACAGGACCGGGAGAGCCGCGCGGCCGAGATCCGAAGCATTTTGAACCGCGCGCCGGACGCGCCCCTGCCGCCGCCGGAGGAGGCGCGGCCCAAGCCGCTGGCCCACACGCTGGAGGAACTGACGGCGCAGGCGCGCGAGAACTCGCCGGTGCTGAGCCGCGACCAGCGTATGATCGAACGCGCGCAGCTGGCTGCGGACCTGGCGCGCAAGGAATACTATCCCGATTTCACCCTCTCGGGCGGTTATTTCAACATGGGCCGCATGCCCGACATGTACGAGTTCCGGGTGGATTTCAAGCTGCCGCTGTACTTCTGGAAGAAGCAGCGAGCCGGTGTGGCCCAGCGCGCGCAGGAAGTAACCGCGGCGCGGCGGGCGCTGGAAGCCACCAGCCAGGACCTGGCGTTCCGGATCAAGGACGACTACCTGATGGCCCAGACCTCGTTCCGGCTGATGGAGCTGTACGGCAAGACGGTGATCCCGCAGGCCAGCCTGGCGCTGGAATCGTCGCTGGCCTCCTATCAGACCGGCGCGGCGGACTTCCTCACGGTGCTGACCAACTTCATGACCATCATCGAGTACGAACTGAATTATCAGGAGGAGACCGCCGGCTACCAGCAGGCGTTGAGCCGTCTGGAGGCGATGACCGGGACTCCGCTGGTGGGAAACGAATGAAAGCCGGATCCGCGATCATTCTGATTCTGCTGTTCGCCGCCGCCGGCTTCGTGGGCGGAGTGAGCTACTCGCGCCGCTCGAAAGAGAGCGCGCCGGCGGGCTCGAAAGACGGCCGCAAGATCCTCTACTGGCACGACCCGATGCACCCGGCGTACAAGTCGGACAAGCCGGGCATCGCGCCGGACTGCGGCATGCGCCTGGAGCCGGTATACGCGGACGGAGGCCCGGAGGCAGCCGCGGAAGAGAACCGGCGCATCCTGCACTACCACGACCCGCAGGACCCCAACTACAAGTCGGACAAGCCGGGGTTGAATCCGGAGACCGGCAACGAGCTGGCGCCGGTGTACGAAGGGGCAGGCCCGGCGCTTCCCCCCGGCACCTTCCAGGTGAGCCCGGAGAAGCAGCAGTTGATCGGGGTTCGCTACGGGCAGGCGCAGTACGTTTCGGAAAGCCAGACGGTGCGGGCGGTGGGCCGGGTGACCGCGGACGAGACCCGTATCGCGCGGGTGCATACGCGCATCGAGGGCTGGATCGAGAAGGTCTACGTGGATTTCACCGGGCAACTGGTGAAGCAGGGCCAGCCCATGGTCACGCTGTACAGCCCGGAGATGCTGGCCTCGCAGCAGGAGTACCTGCTGGCGCTGCGGGCCAAGGACCTGCTCCGGCAGAGCACGCTGCCCGGCGCGGCCGAAGACAGCCATTCGCTGATCGACGTCTCGCGGCGGCGCCTGGAGCTGTGGGGCCTTGGGGAGGAGCAGATCGAGGAGATCTCGCGCGCGGGCAAGCCGCTGACCAACATCACCATTCACTCCCCGGTGACGGGATTCGTGACCGCGCGCAACGCCTTTTTGAAGCAGAAGATCTCGCCGGAGACGGAGCTGTACACGATCGCCGATCTGAGCCGGGTGTGGATCATGGCGGACGTATTCGAATCCGACGCCGAGTTGATCCAGCTCGGGCAGGCGGCGACGGTGACTCTCTCCTATCTGCCGGGCAAGCGTTTTCCCGCGCGGGTGACCTACATCCAGCCGCAGCTGGACGCGGAGACGCGGACGTTGAAAGTGCGGCTGGAAGCGGACAATCCGGAGTTCCAACTCAAGCCGGAGATGTTCGCCGACGTGGACTTCACGCCGCGGCGGCAGGCCCGGCTGGCGGTGCCCACGGGCGCGGTGCTCGATTCGGGGCTGCGCCAGACGGTCTTCGTGGACCGCGGCAACGGCTACCTGGAGCCCCGGGACGTAACCACGGGCCGGCGCATGGGCGACCAGGTGGAGATTCTGAGCGGGCTGAAGGCGGGCGAGCGCATCGCGACCTCGGGCACCTTCCTGATCGATTCGGAGAGCCAGTTGAAGGCGGCGGCAGCGGGGATGGCGGGCGGCCACCAGCACGGGGCCGCGGGGAGCGCTCCGGCGACGCCTCCGGCTCCGGCCGCGCCTCCTCCTTCGGCCGCGCCTCCGGCCGCCGGGCATGAGGGGCACGGGGCGCACCCGCATGATTGACCGCATCATCGAGTTCTCGGCCCGCAACAAGTTCCTGGTGCTGGTGCTGATCGGGATGGCGGTGGCGGCGGGCATCTGGTCGATGCGCAACGTGGCCCTGGACGCCATTCCGGACCTGAGCGACACCCAGGTGATCGTGTATTCGCGCTGGGACCGCAGCCCGGACATCATCGAGGACCAGGTCACCTACCCGATCGTCACGGCCATGCTGGCCGCGCCCAAGGTGAAGACGGTGCGCGGCTTCTCGGATTTCGGCTACTCGTACGTGTACATCGTTTTCGAAGACGGCACCGACATCTACTGGGCGCGCTCCCGGACGATGGAATACCTTTCGGCGGTTCAGCCGAGGCTCCCGCAAGGCGTCCGGACCGAACTGGGCCCGGACGCCACCGGCATCGGCTGGGTGTTCCAGTACGCGCTGGTGGACCAGTCGGGCAAGCACAGCCTGGCGGAGCTGCGCTCGCTGCAGGACTGGTACCTGCGCTTTCACCTGCAATCGGTGGAAGGGGTGGCGGAGGTGGCGCCGCTGGGGGGCTTCGTGCGCCAGTACCAGGTGCAGGTGGACCCCAACCGCCTGCGGGCGTTCAACGTTCCCATCAGCCGCGTGGTGGAAGCGGTGCGGCAGGGCAACGACGACGTGGGGGGCCGGCTGGTGGAACTCGCGGGCGCGGAGTACATGGTACGCGGCCGGGGCTACGCGCGCTCGGTGGAGGACATTGCGAACATCGTGGTGGCCAGCAGCGCGGGCGGAGTGCCGGTACGGGTCGCCGATCTGGGTTTCGTGACTCTGGGGCCGGACATACGGCGGGGCGTTTCCGATTGGAACGGCGAGGGCGAAGCGGTCTCCGGCATCGTGGTGATGCGGCAGGGCGAGAACGCGCTGCAGGTGATCGAGCGGGTGAAGGAGAAGCTCGAGGAGCTGAAGCCGGGGCTTCCGGCCGGCGTTCACATCGTGACGGCCTACGACCGCTCGGAGCTGATCCTGCGCTCCATCGACACGCTGAAGCATACGCTCATGGAAGAGCTGGTGGTGGTGGCGCTGATCATCCTGATCTTCCTGTGGCACATTCCCAGCGCGTTGATCCCGCTCGTCACCCTGCCGGTGGCGACCATCATCGCCTTCATTCCGATGAAGATGATGGGCCTGACGGCCAACATCATGTCGCTGGGGGGCATCGCCATCGCCATCGGCGAGCTGGTGGACGCGGCCATCGTGGTGGTGGAGCAGACCCACAAGAAACTGGAGGAGTGGGAGAAGGGCGGGCGCCAGGGGGACTACCACCAGGTGGTGATCCAGGCGGTGAAAGAGGTGGGCGGCGCGAGTTTCTACAGCCTGCTGGTGATCGCCGTTTCGTTCCTGCCGATCCTGACGCTGGAGGCGCAGGAGGGGCGGCTGTTCAAGCCGCTGGCCTATACCAAAAACCTCTCGATGGTGGCGGCGGCCGTCCTGGCCATCACCCTGGACCCGGCGCTGCGGCTGCTGTTCACGCACGTCCGCAACTTCGACTTCCGGCCGCGCTGGCTGGCCCGCGCGGCGAGCGCGGTGCTGGTGGGCAGGATCCACTCCGAGGAGAGGCATCCCATCAGCCGGCTGCTGATCCGGGTGTACGGGCCGGTGTGCGCGTGGTCGCTGCGCTGGAAATGGGGAGTGATCGCGGCGGCGGTGGTGGTGGTGGCCCTGACGGTGCCGGTGTTCAACCAGCTCGGCTCGGAGTTCATGCCGCCGTTGAACGAGGGCTCGCTGCTGTTCATGCCTTCCACGCTTCCGGGCATCTCGATCACGGACGCCCAGCAGGTGCTGCAGGTGCAGGACCGCATCATCCGCCGCTTTCCGGAAGTGAAGTCGGTACTGGGCAAGGCCGGGCGCGCGGAGACTTCGACGGATCCGGCGCCGCTCTCGATGTTCGAGACGGTGATCGTCTTGAAGCCGCAGGAGCAGTGGCGCAAGAAAGCGACCTGGTATTCGGACCGGGCGCCGGAGTGGCTGACGCCGGTTCTGCGACGCATCACGCCGGACCACATCTCGCAGGAGGAGCTGATCGACGAGATGAACGAGGCGCTGAAGCTGCCGGGGCTGTCGAACTCCTGGACCATGCCGATCAAGGGGCGCATCGACATGCTGACGACCGGGGTGCGGACGCCGGTGGGCATCAAGGTGTTCGGCTCGGACACGGCGGCGATCGACGAGATCGGCCGGCGCATCGAGCGGGTGCTGCCGGCGGTGGAGGGCACGCGCAGCGTTTTCGCGGAGCGCACCGGGGGCGGATTCTTCCTCGATTTCAAGTGGAAGCGGGAGGAACTGGCGCGCTACGGGCTGAGCATCGAGGAAGCGCAGATGGTGGTGACCAGCGCCATCGGCGGGGAGAACATCACCACCACGGTGGAGGGGCGGGAGCGCTACCCGGTGAACGTGCGCTACATGCGCGATTTCCGCAAGGACGTTGCCTCGCTGGAGCGGGTGCTGGTTCCGGCCGGAGACGGGCGCCACATTCCCATCGGGCAGCTGGCCGACATCGGGTTCGTCTCCGGACCCTCGATGTACCGGGACGAGGACGGCATGCTGACCGGCTACATCTACGTGGACGTGGCGGGGCGCGACCTGGGCGGGTACGTGGAGGAGGCCAAGCGGCTGGTGCGGGAGAAGGTGCCGCTGCCGGTGGGCTACTCGCTTTCCTGGAGCGGGCAGTACGAGGGCATGGAACGGGTGAAGCAGCGGCTGGGCGTGGTGGTGCCGGTGACGCTGTTCCTGATCGTAATGCTGCTGTATCTGAACACGAAATCGATGGTGAAGACCTTCATCGTGCTGCTGGCGGTGCCTTTCTCGGCGGTGGGGGCGGTGTGGTTTCTGCACCTGCTGGACTACAACATGAGCATCGGGGTCTGGGTGGGGCTGATCGCGCTGCTGGGCGTGGACGCGGAGACGGGCGTATTCATGCTGCTGTACCTGGACCTGGCGTACGAGTCGGCGCGGAAGGAGGGGCGGCTGCGCAACCTGGGCGAGCTGCGGGAGGCCATCATGCACGGCGCGGTGAAGCGCATCCGGCCGAAATTCATGACGGTGGCGACGACGGTGATCGGGCTGGCGCCCATCATGTGGGCCACGGGAACCGGCGCGGACGTGATGAAGCGCATCGCGGCCCCGCTGCTGGGAGGCCTGTTCACGTCGTTTTTGATGGAGCTGCTGGTGTACCCGGCGATCTACGAGGTGTGGAAATGGCATTTCGAGCTGAAAAAGCAGTTGGCGCGCTCCTGATGGCGGCCGGCCTCCTGGCGGCCCAGGAGGTGAAGTACGAAGTGCGCCACGACCACTGGCGGAAGTACGGGACCGGGGTGCTGGTGGTGAGCGCGCGCGGCATCTCCTACCAGGAGCCGGAGAAGAAAGGCCACGGCCGGGAGTGGACCTTCGAGGATATCCAGCGGCTGGAACTGGGGGAGAGGACGATGCGGGTCCTGACCTACAAGGACAGCCGCTGGAAGCTGGGCGCCGACGTCGAGGAGGAATTCACGCTGCCGGGGAAGGGCACTTTCGAGGAGGCGTACGGATTGCTGAAGGACCGGCTGGACCGGCGCTTCGTGGCCCGGCTGGCGGACGGGGCGGTGGAACCGCTGTGGGAGATCCCGGTGAAGCACCTGCACCGGCTGGGGGGCACGCAGGGCAGGCTGATCGCGGCGCGCGACCGGATCGTTTACCAGGCGCGGGAGAGGGACGAATCGCGGACGTGGCGCTACGGCGATGTGGAGAACATCAGCAGCTCGGGACCGTTTCAACTGACGGTGACGACTCCGGAGCGGGTGTTCCACTTCCAGTTGAAGCGGGCGCTGGAGGAGGACCGGTACAACGACCTTTGGCGGCGTCTGAACGAGGCCAAGGGACTGCGAATTCTGGCATTCAAGGAGAAGGAATCATGAAAACGGCAGTGCTTGCGCTCGCCCTGGCGGCGGGCAGCGTGTGGGCGGCGGACGGGCCGCGGACTTTCACGGGCGTCATCACCGACACCATGTGCGGCAAGGATCACGCGCACATGGGGGTGAAGCCGGACGCCAAGTGCGTGCGGGAGTGCGTGCGCATGGACAAGCGCTACAAGTACGCCCTGCACGACGGCAGCAACATGTACGTGCTGAGCGACCAGCAGACTCCGGAGAAGTACGCGGCGCAGAAGGTGCGGGTGAAGGGGACGCTGTACACCAAGACGAATATCATCAAGGTGGATTCCATCGAGCCGGTGGAGTGAGGGGGGGCTGCGCGGAATGGGGCGCGGTGCGGCGGGCTCCAAGTCGGGTTGACTCGTTGACGTACACACGAATGGTGTGTATACTGCCCGAGGAGGCGTTTGGAAAGGAAACCCCGATGACGAAGCGCATCAACATCGTGCTTCCGGTTGAGACCATCAGAGTTCTGGATCGGGTCGCGCCTAAGGGCAGCCGCAGTCGCCTGATTTCCGAAGCCGTCCTGCATTATGTGGAGAGTAAGGCCAAGAGCAACCTGGCTGAACGGCTCAAGGCCGGCGCTCTGGCCAACGCTCAGCGGGATCTGGAGATCGCCCAGGAGTGGTTTTCCCTTGACGAGGAAGCATGGCAACGCACAAAACCCGGCAGAAGGCGGGCACGGTAGGCTCACCGAAGCGAGGCGACATCTACCTCGTCAACTTTGACCCCACGGTCGGAGCCGAGATTAAGAAGACTCGGCCGGCTTTGGTAATCCAGAACAACATCGGCAACCAATACAGCCCCATCACCATCGTAGCGGCGATCACCTCCAGGTTCGAGGAACCGCCGTACCCCACCGAGGTGATCATGGAGCCCGTGGAGTCGGGCCTGCCTTTGCGCTCGGCCGTGGTCTTGAACCAAATCCGCTCCGTGGATCGCCAGCGCCTGG
>JADZAF010000289.1 GCA_020852755.1 Bryobacterales bacterium | reverse complement strand
GGGCCAGCCAGTCGAAGACCCGTTCCTGCAAGCGGCGGGGGAAGCGGTTGAAGTCCACCGGCGAGTCCACTTCCAGGGCTTCTTCTCTGCCCAGCAGGCGGTACGCTTTCCGCGATTCCGCCAGCTCGGCCCGTACGTCGGCGATGCGGGCATAGCGGTCCAGCGTAGGAGCCACCACCAAAACGGGCCGGGGCGCGACCAGGGCCAGGACTTCGTCGAAATCGAACGGCAGCCGTGCTTCATGGCCCAGGAAAAAGCCCAGGCGCGGCATCAGGCCGTGCAGGTGGGAGTAGTGCTCCACCCCCTCGGCGCCTTTTCCGGCCGACCGCCGCAGGGGGTCGAAGCCGCACACCGAAGCCACCGACGCCACGCGCTCGTCGGCCGCCGCCGCCAGCAAACCCACCTTGGCGCCCAGGGCGTAACCGAGCAGGTGGATGCGGGACCCATCGATCTCCTCCAGGGCTGCCAGCGCATCGATGGCCGCGCGCGTGTCCGCCGTCATCTTGCCCATCAGCGACCACTTCGGGTACCGCCTGTAGAACTGCCTGGCATGGAGCACCCGCGTGCCGAACCCGATCTGGTCGAAAACGAATACGGCCATTCCGCGGCGCACCAGCGAGGCCAGCAGGGGCCGCTGGTCCTGCACGTAATCGGCTGAGCTGTCCGACCAGGGAGAGCCGGACGACCAGCCGTTCTGGTAGGTGTAGGGATGCAGCCAGACGACCACCGGCAGCTTGCCCGGCCCGGGCTTGCCGTCCGGCCCGGCCGGGTAGAACAGATCGCCGCTCAAATCGTCCCCGAAGGGCACGCCGGCTACCCCGATTCCCTGCCGCGCCAGCCGGGTCCGCACCGCTTCCACCGCCGAAGGGCGGTTGAATAGCAGGGCCAGCCGGTCGCCTCCGCCCGGCGCGGCCGCCAGCCGGGGCGCCAGTGGACGCGGCAGGCCGGGCGGCTCTTCTCCCAGGGCCCAGGCCATCTGCTTGCGGATGGCGTTCTTCCGTTCGCCCCATTGATTGCCGTCTTTCACGCCGCGCATGAAATCGCCGCTCTGCCGCTCCGGGTATTGGAGGGGATCGAGGCGCTCCCCGCTGGTGCGCTGCCAGTCTTCAAAGGAGTAGCCGAACACCCAGGGGTCGGGCTTGGGGAACGCCTTGCGCCCGAAGATCGCGTCGAAGAAATCCACCAGGGTCTCGATGTCCCCCGCGGTGGTGGCGTGTTCTCCCTCGCGCAGCCGCAGCCATACGTTCTGCTCTTTTCCCAGAAAACGGTAGACGCCCAGCACCGAGCGGTAGGCCTGCTCGAAGCCCAGCGGGTTTCCGGCCGACTCGGCGAAACCCGAGTACAGCATCAGGCCGCGGGGCGCCACCAGCGCCATCAGCGAGTTCTGATCCACCGGCAGCTTGTCCTCCCGGCCGGTGAAGAAACGCAGGCGCGGGTGGAACCAGTGGGGCCGCGCGCCGGTGAGCAGCTGAATGCTCTCGTTGCCGAACATGTCGGTGGTGTAGCGCCAGGGGTCGCATTCCCCGGTATTGCCGCTGGAAGCCGCTACCGCGCCGATGCGCTCGTCGAAGGCCGCCGCCAGCAGCGCCTGTTTCCCGTTGCGCGAGTGGCCCGTCAGCCCGATCCTGCCCTTGTCCACCTCGGGAAGCGTCACAAGGTAGTCCACCGCCCTCGAAGCCGCCCAGGCCCAGCGCGCCAGGCAGGAGAAATCGTACTCGGGATAGAGGTCGATATAGGCGTCCGAATCGTCGCCGTTGCCGTAGATCGGGTCGGTGGCGTGGTAGATGCAGCCGATATAGCCGCGCCGCACCGCCGTGTTGACCCAGGGCCGCGTGCGCGGGTGGTTGGTCAGAAACACCGGGAACGGGCCGGGGCCGTCGGGCACGATCAGTTCCAGGCGCAGGCTGCCGCGCCGGTCCGGTCCGAACTCCAGGCGCACAAACCGCAGCGTCACCCGCCCTTCCCGGCGTGTTTCGATGACCGTCGCTCGCACGTTCCCGGGCGCCGGCGGCATGCGCCCGAACACCCACTGCTCGATCTGCGAACGGATCCACTGCCGCTGCTGGTTCCACTGGACCGGCGTCGTCACCCGCGTCTCGCGGTTGCCCTCGCGCATCAGGAGCGGATCGGGCAGACCCGCAATCGACGGCATGGCGTCAAAGTCCGGCGGCAGTTCCCCGGTGCGTTTCAGCCAGTCTTCCCAGGAGTTCTCCCGGGCGCTCACCCGGCCGTTGTCGGGAGGGCGGCTGGGCAGCAGGTTCTTGAGGAGAATGTCGAGTGCCTCGCGCCGCCGCGCGGTTGCATCCTCGGCCAGCGCGGAGAAGCATACCAGCAGCCCGGCGCAAGCCAGGCGCAGTTCAGCCCGCATAGCCTCCAGTATGCCTTTTCCCGGCGCCGCGGGTCAGGATTCCTTCGAGGAGTACTTGCTCAGCGTGGAGATCAGGCGCTTGGCCGGAGCCGGCACGGCGAGTTCCTGCTGGACGATCTCGCGGTTCTCGATCTTTTTTCCGTAGAGCGCGCGGTTATCGTCCAGATCCTGCCGCAGGGTGGCGCCCTGCAGGGAGATCCCCGCAAATACGCCCCGGGCGCGCGACCAGGAGAGGATTTCGGCCGTCATATAGGCGTCGGTCTGGGCACTGGCCCGGCGGCCGACAGGCCCCGCAGCCACCTCGCCGGCGCCGCCCAGGGTGAATTTGCTGGAAAGCAGGCGCTCGGCGCCACGGGGGTTCATCACCAGCATGATGATGTCGATCTCCGAACCGCCGATCTGCAGGCCGAAGCTGCCGCCTTCCACCCGGATGGATGCCGGCGCGATCCAGCCCGGCCCGTTCTTCTTGCGGCAGGAGAAGAAACCTTTGCCGTACTTCGCGCCGAATATGAATGCCCCCTGCTTCAGGCCGGGCACCACGGCGATGCAATGAGCCTTGTCGAGGAGGTCTTGCGGGATGGCCTTGTCCGGCGTCGCCATCACTTCGCTGAAAACATCTGCCGCGGCGTCCAGGCGGCGGGTTACGTCGGAGGACTCGGCCTGGAGCAGGCAAGTCGCGCCAATAATCACCAGTACAGCGTCCAGGGCTCGCATTGGAGCCTCCTTTCCGCTCCATTCTAACGTACTGATGACAGTTGCAGCCGGAACCTGCCGGGCTTGATACAGGCCCGTTCGGAATGCGTGCGAACGTCGTGTGCGCCACAAATGCCCGGCAGGTCGATGACCTGTCGGCTGTTATGAATCGGCTCGCTTCCCGCCTGTCGTCGGCGGCCGCGAACAAATTCTACCTTCAGCGGTGCATCGGTGGCGCACCTTCAGGCAAGCCGCGAAATCAACGGGGGCAGGGCATCAGCGCTTCTTCGGCTCGCTGGCCTTGACCACGCCCTCCTCGTGCCGCGAGTAGCGGTTCAACATCGAGATCAGGTTTGAAGCGGAGGCCGGAGGCTTCCTATTGGTCATCAGGACGTCCTTGTTGTGTAGCCTGCGGCCGTAGAGTTCCTGGTTCTCGTCGAGATCGTTCCGCAACGTGGCGCCCTCCAATGAGACGCCCGCGAACAGGCCCTTGGATCGCGACCAGGCCAGGATCTCGGCATTCATGAGCGCGTCGGTCTTGGCCTCGGCCGTGCGCCCCACCGGACCGGCGGCCACTGAGGCGTCGGCGCCCAGCGTGAACTTGCTGTCGAGCAGTTTTTGCATGCCCTTTTCGTTCATCACGAGCATGACCAGGTCGGTCGAACTGCCCCCGATCTGAAGTCCCACACTGCCGCCCTCGAGCCGCACTGCCGCCGGGGCTCCCCAGCCTGCGCCGCTGGACTGCCGGCACATGGCGAAACCGCGCCCGTACTTACCACCCACTACGAAAGCCGCTTCTTTCACTCCCGGAATAATCACCACGCAGTGCGCCCGTTCGAGCAGTTCCTGAGGGATTCCTTTCTCGGGCACGCTCATCACTTCGCGGAAAACCTCGGTGGCTTCCTGCAGCCTTTCGTTGGCATTTTCGGCCAGCAGTGGAACGGCGCCCAGGGACATTCCCAGAATTACCGCCAAAAATCTCATATCATCCTCCCAGTCAAAGCCGCGGTCCCGCCGCCGGATCGTGCTTCCGGCCTCCGGAACCGCACTCTCTCCTTTGTAATTATCTCTTTCCCAGCAGTCTCAACCTGACTGTGAACGCCCGTTGCTGTCCTCTCCCATACGCGAGAAAGGTAGGCGAATCCACGTTGTTATTCACGGCATTTGGGTTGCCATTGTTCGTCAGGTTGTTGAACCCGAACCGCCAGGCCCAGAGGTAGTGAAAGAAGCGGAATTTCTTCTCCAGGTGCAGGTTCAGACTGAAATAGGGCGGCAGGCGGCGGGAGTTCGGGTCGCCCACCAGGAGCGCTTCTTCGTTGACGGTGCTGAAAGGAAAACCGCTGCGGTACTCGACGAGGTAGGAAACGGTGACTTCACGGGCCAGGCGCCGCAAAGGGCCCGGAAGCAGGCTCTTGGGGACCGGCGCCCACCCCCAGGTGATCAGGCGGTTGGGCGAGTCCCAGGAAAGCGGGCCGGGCGCCTGCCGGGCGAAGATAGGCTCTTCCAGGTTGTACTCGAGCACGGCATCGGAGCGGGCCCGGGAACGTACGTAGCTTCCCAGCCACTCGAACTGGCCGGCGAAGGTGCGCCGCAATGTGAATTCCAGCGCGTCGTAACGGTCGTTGCGCCAGTTGCGCAGATCGTAGGCCCCGCCTTCCAGCTCCGGGTTCACCGGAATTCCCTCGGAATGCACGAAGGTGAAGCCGCGGCTGCCCACCCGGCGCAGGTAGCCGGCCTTGCCATAGAACCCGAAGGGCAGCGTGCGCTCCACACCCAGGCTGAGCGCTTCATAGCGCGGCACCCGCAGGCGCTGCTCGTCCACCCGGAAGGTCGTTTCCACTGGGCCGCGGCGCAATTCCCCGTTCGGGTAGTAGAAAGTGGACAGGCTGACCTGGTCCTGGTGGCGGGTGATGGTGCCCAGGGTCAGCGCATCGAAAAACACGCCGTATCCGGCCGAGAACTTGGTCTCCGCAAGCCGGCGGGGCGCCCAGGCCGCGGCGATGCGCGGCGAGAAGCAATGGTCGCGCACCACCTGGTCCCAATCCATGCGCAGGCCCAACTCCACCAGCAGGCCTTCCATGGGGGACCAGCGGTCCTGAAAGTAGCCCGAGATATCCGCGTTGCTCTTGTTGAGGAAGCCTTCCCCGAGGAAGGTCACGTACCGGGCTACGGAAAGGTCGTTCCTCAGTACCCGGTAATCGTGCCGGTTGGCGAGCTGGTCGAACCAGGTGCGCTGCACGTCGGCTCCGAACTTGAACTGGTGCGCTCCGGCCGCGTGCAGTGAGGGCAAAACCACGCTTACCACGCCCTGCTGCCGGTGCGTGTGCACCGTCAGATCCACGAAGTAGTTGCCCCGCTTGCCCCAGGGCAGCATCTCGAAAGTCTGGTGGCCCTGCGGGCTGTCGCGTATGACCGCGCGGCTGTCCGCGTAGCCGAACTCCAACAGCGTGCCGCCGGAGAAGTAGATCTGGTCCCTGAGCGAAGCCATGCTGAAGGTGTTGCGGCGGTCGGTGGTGGTCTCGACGGGGTTCAGGAAGGCCAGGCCCTGCCGGTGGCGGTCGACGTAGTTCAGCAAAACGCTTCCGGTGAGGATGTTGGCCGGCGTGAGATTCACCTGGAAGCGGGTGAGATTGCTGGTGGTAATGCTGCGGGCGGTGTTCTCGCCGCGCGGCAGCTCGTGTACATAGTCCACGTCGTAGTAGGTGTCGAAGCCGTTGTGGAACCACGCCCGCCCCTTGACCACCGGGCCGGAGAGCTGCAGGCGGGGCGTCCACTTGTTGATTCGCAGCCCTCCCTCCGTGGTGATATTGGGAACGAAGTTCGTGCCCGAGAAACGCCAGCGGTCGTCGCCCATGCTGGTCTTCACGTCCAGCGATCCGGCCGAGCCGCGCCCCTTGTCGGCTGAAAAGCGGCTGCTGTCCAGATCGAGAGAGCGCACCGACTCGATGTTCAGCTTGCTCTCGAAGCGCCCGTTCACCGGGTCGGCGATGTTGAAGCCGTCCAGGTTGTAATTGGTCTGGTTGCTGGCTCCGCCGTTGAAATGCAGGCGGCCCATGTTGTCCTCCAATACCCCCGGCATCAAGGGGAGGGCCTTTCGCAGATCCTGGGAAGCGGGATAGGGAACAGCCAGGATTTCCACCTGGTTGAGCTGCTTCTGGTCGGACGGCTGCTGCAGATCGATGGCCGGCGGCGAGTAGGTGACGTCCACCGACTCGGCGAACTCCTGCAGGTGATTCAGCACGATGGTGAGCTGGTTGCCGCCCTCCTTGAGCGCGACAGCCGGAGAGTGGAAGACGAAAAAGCCCTGCCGCTCGGCCCGCACCTGGTAGTCGCCTGGGCGGCTCAGCGCGGCGGCGAAATTGCCCGCGGTATCGGAAATCGCGATTGACGGGTTGTCCTGGGCGGAAGACCGGAACTCCACCCGCGCGGCGGCAACGGCCACCCCGTTTTCATCCTGAACCTTGCCTGTGACAGCGACTTGCGCCGGCAGAATGCTCGCCGAAACCAACCAGGCAATGGCAAATCTCATGACCCGTGTCTTCCATTCTACCTGCCGGGGGCTGGAGGTCCGGGAAAAGCGGCCGGCAGGGCCGCCGGCCCGCCGCCTCCGGTGCTCAGCCTGCCGTGGCGGCGCTGCTTTCGCCACGCCGGGTGGGGCCGGCTGCCATAATGGTTGTGGCGCTTACGCCCACCAACGCTGCTATGAAAATCGAAGTGCTGCTGACCGAGACCGAGATCGCGGACGAGTTCCATGAGTCGCTCACGGCGAGAGACCTTCCCGAGAAGTTCTTCTACTGGACCCCGCTGTCCGCCCGGTGCTGGCTGGCCCTGGCCAACGATCCGGACTTCGAAGGCCTGACCCAGGTCTGGAAGCGCCTGGCGTCCAAGGCCGGCGAGATCACCGAGCATATGAGCCGGTCGGTCGCCGTGGTCAGCCTGGGCGCCGGGGATGGCGCCAGGGAAGAACACCTGTTGAACGCCTTGCAGACCGCCCGCCCGGCCGTGGAGTATTTCCCGGTGGACGCCAGCCAGCCGCTGCTGGAAGCCGCCTGCGCCCGGGCGGAAGACGCCGAGGTCCAGACGCTCGGGATCAAGGCCGATATCTCCAGCCCCGCCCACCTCGTTTTGGCCGCCGACGCCTCGGAGTCGCCGAAGCTGTTTCTCCTGGCCGGCAACACCTTGGGCGCTTTCGATCCGCTCGACATGCTGCGCAGCATCAGCCAGAGCCTGCGCCCGGATGACCGCCTGATCGTGGACGGCCTGGTGCACCGCGAGGACGTGGTTTCCTGCTATGACAGCCCGGCCGGCCGGCGCTTCGCCTTCGCTCCTTTGTCGCGCATCGGATTCCTGGAATCGGACGGAAAGCTGCGCTTCGAGGAGAAACGCGACCAGCGCCATGCCGGGCTGTACCTGATTACGAGGTCCTTCCAGGCCGATGGCGACCTCTCGGCGGAACTCTCCGGAGGCAAGATCCTGGTGCAGCGCGGCGAGCGGATCTCGATGAACTTCAGCTATGCCTACACCCCGGAGGCCTTTCGCTGGCTGCTGGAGCAGCATGCCGGGCTCAAGGTGATCCAGGAACTCTACAGCCCTTTCAACGAGTTCATTCTGGCGGTCTGCGCGAAGGCTCGGTAGCCTGCCGGCGCCCTGCCGTCTCGACACCTCGGATTCCAGCGGGCTGCGGACGAACCTGGCCACGAAGCTGCCCGGCTGACCGGCTATCCTCAGCGTGCCGGCATCTTACCGAGCCGCGACCAGCGGGAGCGGTTGCATGGCGGTACGGACCGGCGACATCGGTAACAAAACAGACCGGCGACATCGGTAACACTTTCATTCGGCGTGGCGAACCTCAAAACTGGGGCATATGCCCTGGCAGGAGAGGAACGCGGTGGAAGAACGAAT
>JADZAF010000288.1 GCA_020852755.1 Bryobacterales bacterium | reverse complement strand
TGGCATCATCAGCCTTGTGGTATGCCGCTTCACTCTTGGCGGGCGGCCGAGCCGCCCTCTCGGGACGATGGTGGAATAACGAGTTGGCCAAGGGACCGCAGATGCGCTTGTGGAAGAGGACGAACATGGCGGCCACGCGCTGCCCTTTGACGGTGAGCCGATAACAGCCTCGCCGGCCATCACGGTCCAGTAAGCCGTGGCCGTTCAGCTTGCGCTGGTCATAGCGGAGTTGGGTCAAGGAGTAGGCGTCGGCGGATCGGCTTGGCCAAGCGCTGGAATAGCGGAAAGTCCACATGAACGTTCAGCAGTTCGGCCTCGAAGCCAGCCAGACG
This sequence comes from Bryobacterales bacterium, assembly GCA_020852755.1. Classification (GTDB taxonomy): domain Bacteria; phylum Acidobacteriota; class Terriglobia; order Bryobacterales; family Bryobacteraceae; genus JADZAF01. The sequence continues at coordinate 10,852 of JADZAF010000288.1, read as the reverse complement.
ATCCGTCACCGCCACCAGTTTCCGCCGCAACCCATTCAGATTCTCCAGCCCTTGATTCAGACCCAGGTCCTTCAGCCGGTTGACACCGCGCTGCTTCAAAAGCTGAACGCTGACCGCTGCGCGCTGAAAGCTCCCGTCCTCAGAGATCTCAAGTACCCTTGGCTATTCCTAGTGCATCAGGAGCGGGCGTGGGCTTCCGCTTCTTTTTCGCGGCGAGCCAGGGCGATGTAGTCGTAGACGAAGCGGTCGGCGAGGCCGGGAAACGATTCCTGCGGCATGCGCTTGAAGTAGGCGGCCAGGATACCGGCATTCACTTCGAGCCCGTCCTCGAAACGGAGCCAGCGCTCTTTGTGGGAGGCGGTGTAGATGGGACCTTCGTTGCCCGGAGCCACGCGCTCGAACCATTCCTTGGCGCCGAAGCGGCGCATGATCCACTCGGCGGTCTCCGCGGTGGCAAAGTAATCGGGGTTAAGAAAGCGGTTGACGTATCCGTTGGGGCCGTAGCCGACCGGAGTTTCGAAAGTGGGCTGGAAAAATTCCGGAGGGGGAGCCGCAGCGACAGGCACGGGCGGCTCACTTCTGCCGAACAGCGCCTGCAGCCCTGAAAGGAAATTAGCCATAGAGTCTCCTCGCCCCCAGAATACGGCCGGGCGGCACAGGCGACGGGGACGTTCCGCGCAGGTTGCTGAAATCAGGGCAAAGAAATGGCCGGAGAAGTTGTGACTCTTCTCCGGCCGAAAGAGTGGAAAACGGGGGCGGACCTTGCGGCCCGCCCCTCACTTCGCACTTACTGGATAGGGATTTTGGAGGGGTTGCTGTCCACGCGCTGGTCGTTCACGAAAGTGAGGACCGCGAGAGGAGAGTTCCAGTTGGAGGCGGCGTTCGTGGGTATCTCGAACTCGACCTCGTACACGCCTACGGCGCCGGGGAGGTAACGAGCCGAAATGACGCGCACGCCTTCGTTGCCGACGCCGACCACGGGAAGTGGAACCTCTTCGCCCTGGCCCGGCTGGCCGGTGTGGATGGCCGGGGAGCCCTGGCCGAGACCGGTCACGTACATCCTGACGATCTCGCCCTTGCCGGGCAGGTTGGTGAGCGAAACGTAGCTACCGTTCTCACGCACCACCACGCCGCGGAGGACGCCGTCTTCCATGATCGATTCGAAGATGGCCGGCGCCGAGGGCAGGATCTGCACGGTCTGGGTCGCGGAGCCGCCGGAGCGGATGCTGACGGTAACCGGCACGGCGCCCGGTGTGACTTCGAAGGGAACCTGGACGGTGACGAACTGCATGCTCACGCCGCCGGAAGCGAGGTTGGCCACGTGATAGATCGGGGCTTTCAGGCCGGCGAATTCGACGGTGACGCCGCCCAACTCGTAAGGCAGCGGTCCAACCAGGTTGGTGGGCACGACGTAACCGTTGATGCCCGGCGCGATCCCCGGAGCGACGATGGTGGCGATGCTGCCTGGAGCGAGACGGCCGCGATTGGCGCCGCCCTGGATGAAGAACGGGTGGGCATAGAAGCTATCGGAGGTGAGCCCGGGTCCGGGCAGCCGCACGGTCAGATTGAAGGTCGCCGACTGGCCGGCGGTTTCGGCCCGGATGACCACCGGACCGGCGGTGTTTCCGGCACGAACGAGGGTGCTGGCCTGACCCTGAGCGTTGGCGGTCGCATTGGGTGTCAGGATCACGGCATCGCCGCTTACCAGGGTGAAGGCGACCGGGGCGCTGGCAACCGGCCCGTTGGGGGAGTTGACCTCGACGGTCAGCGGCTGCGCGAACTGCTGCCCGAGGGGCGCGTCCTGGTTATCGCCAAGGACTTTCCGAAGGCCGGATACGACGAGGTTGACGGTGAAGTTGAAGTAGTTCTGGACGGCGGGGTTGGCTTCAACGAAAACGCGCACCTGGGCGGGGCCCGGCACGCTGCCGAGATTGACGCGGGCCGAAACCTTGCCGAGCATGTCCGAGGCCGTGCTCTGGTTGGTGACGGTGCCGGCGGCGGGAGGGATGACCTCCCATTTGATCGGGACATTGGGAAGCGGGTTGCCGGCGGCGTCCTCCACCTGGGCGAGGAGAGTACCGGTCAGTTGCTGGCCGGGAAGGCCGCCGGGCTGGTTGTCACCCTGGAGGATGCGAATCGTGGCGGGCGGTCCGGCGGTAACCTGGAAATTCTGGCCCTCCCAGAGTTGGTACTGGCCGCCGACGGCTATGGTGTACTTGCCGGTGCCGGGCTTACCACCGAACAACGGCCTGCACGTGGCCAGTCCGGTGGCGTCCGTGTAGGCCACGCCGCCAGGGTTGGCGCATTGAATCGAGGGGGCAGTGGGGGGCGTGGTAATTGCCCCTGGATCCTGGGGGATGAGCCGGACCGCGACGTTCGGAACGGCAGTGAAGTAAGTTCCGACGCGAACCTGGATGGCCTCATTGCCCACAGTTCCGGCCTGCCCGACCAGAAGGGTGTCGGGAGTGGGGAACTCGAGGGCAGGCTGCACCAACTGGACGCCGGTCTGCAGGTCCACGCCGACCGTGGTCATGGTAAAAGTCACGCCCGTGCCGGCCACCTGGCCCCCAACGCTGCTCAGGGCCTGGACGGCGATGGTCGTTTGCGCGTAGGCCTGGCCCGGAATGGACAGGCCGGTGAATCCGCAGGAAGTCCTACCGTTGGCGTCGGTAGTGGCCGTGATCACGTCGGCCCCGGAGCCCTCGGGGCAGTTGAGCACGCCGCCGGTTCCCGAAGTCTTGCTCCATTGCACGGGCCAGTTGGCGAGCGGCTTTCCGGCCGCGTCGCGAATCAGGGCCACCATGGGCTCGACGGTCGGGCCGAAGAGCACTAGCTGACCGTTGCCCGAGACGATCTCGGCGGTCTGGCAAAGGCCGAGTCCTGGCAGCAACGACAGGACCGCCAGCATAATTACAAGAACTCTGGGTGAAGACATGTCTTTTCCTTTAACGATTGCCGTGTGAAGAAATTTCTGGCAGGACGCGGGAGAGATCTCAAGTATAACATTCCTACGCGAGGCCGGGGCACGCAGCTAAAAAAAAAGGAGGGGAGTTGCCTCCCCTCCCGAGATTCAGATCACAAACCGGCTAGTTGCCGAGCTGTTCGCCGACGGTGTTGGTAAGAGCACCGAGCGGGTCAGCCCTGCGGGTCGCCTTATCCGGGATAATCAACGCCAGGTAGCCCATGGCCAGATTGCGTGCGCCGAGGTCGCTGACGAACGCAAAGCCATGCGCGAACTGGAAGGTGCAGCGTGCAATCACGTAGCCCTGGAAGTTCGGCATTGCGGCCGAAGCCAGCGCGGTGTACACGGTTCCGCCCGCGATCGACGGAGTGGTGATGGCCGCCGGGGCGTTGGTTCCGAACGAATTCAACGTGCAGACTCCAGTCTGCGGCACGGTGCCGAAGATGTCCTGCGACGTGTTGGCGATCGCCATACCGGTGTCGAAGCCAACCTGGTTGGTCACGAACGGGAAGAGCAGGTTCGTGGCGCACACGCTGATGGTGAGCAGGTTGATCGGCGACGAGGTGTCGGCGAAGCGCGGGATCGGAGCACTGGTCGAAGCAAAGCGCTCAGTGGAGACCGGCGCAAAGCTGCCGTTCACTGTGGCCGTGCCGAGGCCAGGAGAACCGCCACCCGGGTTGGCCGTGTAGCTGATCGACAGGCCGAAATACATGGTGTTGAAGGCCTGCTGATTCTCGCCCAGGACTTCCCAGACGGCCTGACCGCTCTGGACCGTGCCGGAGGTGGTCATGCTTACGGTCACGAGATCACCGACAGCGCCAACCGCCGAGAAGGCACCCGCTTCGGACGAGGTGAGCCGCGCCACGTTGGTGGCATCCCAGCCGCTGTTAACCGCCGTGACCTTGAGGGTAACGCCCAGAGGCACGTTGTTGAAGACAGCCTTCAAACGCGTACCGAAGTCGGCGAGACCCGTAACCGCGCCGAGAGCCGCCGGCGCGTAGAACCCGGTCTCCGTGCCGTAGATCTGGCCCGGAATGTTCTGCGGAACCGGTGTCGGCGAGGTGCTGGCATCGATGAAGGCAGCGGTGTTGCGCCGTTTGAAGGCGGCGGCAAACCGTTCCTGGAATCTCAGCCAGGCAACGAAGCTATCGGACTGGCTCACGCATTGCAGGAAGCCGACGTTGGTGATGGTGGCGTCGTTAGCCGAATTGCGCAGCGCGAAGTCCAGACCCCGCTGCACATAACCCACAACCTGCTGCGCGTTGTTGCTGATGGGCAGCGCGGTCGGCGGGGTGACGGAAATGAAGGCCTGCGCCTGAACGGGCGGGGAGGTCTCCGTGCCGACACCCAGGGCATTGGCATTGATCCGGATGTTGCTGATGCGGATGGTGCGGGTTCCGTTGGAGCCCGGAGGATCGATCGGCACACCGAGCCAGGTCACAGCATTGGGCTGGAAGGTGTAGATGTTGCCCTTGTAGATGCTGGGATGCAGGCCGGTTCCGGTTCCGTAATAAGTGAACGTCGGAAGGCCGTTCGCGCCCACGGGGCCGAAGCCACCCTTGCCATCGCCCGGACCGGTGCAGCCCGAAGCCGGGGTAGTGCAGACGCTGTCGACCTGCGGGTTGCCATTGCTGGCATCCGGCATCGGCTCATCGAGCATCAGAACCGCTTCGGATTCGCGGGTGGAGCTCGAGATCAGCCGGCTGGTCACCGTCGTGTTGCCCATGAACACCGTGATGTTCGCCTGGGGAATGGGCACGCCGGGGGCCGTCGGAATACCGCCGGTGCACTGAATGACCAGATCGCCCACCAGCTCAGTCAAACCCTCAAACCGCAGGGTCTGCGGGTTGGCGGAGTTTGCTACGCAGGTGAACGCCTGGACCTGTTGCGCGCTTGCCGTTGTGGAGAGGCCAAGGATGAGGGCCAATACGGCTAGCACGGGAACTACTTTGCGAAAATCTGCCATTTCCTTCTCCTTGTGAAGTGCGAATTGAATCGGTCGAAGTTCTCTCTCAACCTGAACCTCAAACTGTGACTACCAACCTGCTGGACTGCCTAGGGAACTTCTCCGTGTCGGGCGGAGAGTTGATTTGCCATCGGCCCTCAAGTGAGCCGCCAAGGCGCCGCAATTTTCTCCAACGAGCTACTGTCTGTTCTTGTTCTTCGTGCTCGCTTTTCAGTTCTCTTGTGCTCGCGGGATCGGAACGCAAAAATTGCCAATGACGTTCGGACGCGGTAAAGATATTCATATCCTATCCGCGATTCCATGTCAAGCCAAAAATTCTTTACCATCAACGGCAAAGACCGCAATTTAGCCTAACCAGCGCGATTAAAGCACGACTGCAACGGCCCAGTCAACCTTTTTTCAGCGAACGGAGATGAATCTTCGCTCACCTTGCGGCGCGAACGCAGGCGGTGGTTGCGCCGGGAGCTATTTCTGGTTACTAGAAGGCCTAGTACTATTACTTAACGAGGAGTATTCCGAAGCGGCTTCCGAGGTCGGGCAACCGGTCGGGGCACACAGGTGCATTGAAGCGAGCGAGCCAGGAATCCAGTCATGAAATGTTATGTGGACTACGAACGAAAAGCACCGGTCCGCACAGCGGCACGGCATTCAGGGGCCGGAGGTAGTCCGGCCGGCGCCCGTTATTCAGGAATCCCGCAGGACACCGCGACTGGCCTGCCTCCGGCAGGCGGATTTGCCGGCAGACTGCTGCGATTGGGTCCCGACGGTGGAACGTGGAGAACGTGCGCCACTTCAGACCAGCTGCAGCGAGCAGGGTTGGGTTGCGTTACCGGGGGCGCGCAGCGGGAAAGCGTTCGCCGGGCGACCGATCTGATACCCTGTTATTCCATGTTGGAGCAACTGGCCGGGGTATTCGCGCCGGTCTGCACTCCCTTCGGGGAAGACGAGGAAGTGGATTACGGCGCTCTGCGCTCGAATCTCGAGTTCTACGCGCATACCGAAATCCTGGGCTATCTGGCCCTGGGCTCGAACGGCGAGAACAAGAGCCTGACCGAGGACGAGAAGCAGAAGGTACTGGAGACCATCATCCGACACAAGGCGCCGCGGCAGGTGGTGATGGCCGGGGCGACCTATGAAGCACAGCGCGACACCGAACGGTTTTTCCGGACGGCGGCGGACCTGGGCGCCGATTTCGGGCTGCTGCTGCCGCCTTCCTACTTCCGGAAGCAGATGACCGACGACGTGCTGTACCGCTACTTTTCGAGCGTGGCGGACGTCTCGCCGATTCCCATCCTGCTTTACAACGCGCCTGGATTCTGCGGCATCACGATTTCTCCGGAGCTGGCAGGGCGGCTGGCAGGACATCCCGGAATCGTGGGCATGAAGGACAGCGCGGCCAGCGGGATCGAGAACTTCCTGAAGCATGAAAGCAGCAGCTTCCACGTGCTGGCAGGCTCGGTGAACTTTCTGTTCCGGGCAATGATGAACGGGTCGGTGGGGGGCACGGTTTCCCTGGCCAATTCGCTGCCGGCTCTCTCGGTGGAGTTGTTCCGCCGGGGCGCGGCGCGCGACGAGGCGGGCGGGATTCCTTTGCAGGAGAAAGCGAACCGGCTGAACGCGGCCATTTCGGGCCGCTATGGCGTGGCCGGGGTCAAGGCGGCCATGAATCTGGCGGGGCTGCGAGGGGGCATCCCGCGGCGCCCGCTGCTGCCGCTCACACCCGGGCAGTGTGACGAACTGCGCCGGTTTCTCATAGAGGAGGGCGTCCTTGCAGGGTAGAGACATTCTGGCGGTGGACGTGGGAACCACCGCCTTCAAGATGGGCGTTTTCAGCCCCGAGCTGGAGAAGCGCTGCGAGGCTTCGCGGCGCTACGACGTACACGTGTACGACCGGGGCAAGGCCGATATCGAACCGGAGAAATGGTGGCAGGCGCTGGGGGAGTGCTGCCGGGAGGTCAGGCCGTTTCTCGCTTCGGTGGGCGTCGTATCGTTTTCGGTAACCACACCCGGCCTGACGCCGATGTCCGCCGACGGCAGCGCGCTGGGCCGGGCGATTCTCTTCTTCGACGGCCGGTCGCACGCCCAGGCCCGGGCGATCCGGGAGGCGGTCGGGGAGGACAAGTTCCTGCGGGAGACGTGCAACCTGCCGGTTTCCGGGGGCTCCACGCTGTGCTCGATCCTATGGATCCGGGACCACCAGCCGGAGGTGTGGCAGGCGGCGGCCATGTTCGGCCATACGAACACCTACATGGTGAAGCGGTTCACGGGCAGGTGGGCGATCGACCCGTCGACGGTTTCGATCACCGGGCTGTACAACACCTGGCGGCACGACCTGACGTGGAACAAAGACGTGCTGCGCCTGGCGGGACTGGCGGAGGAGAGGTTGCCGCCCCTGATGCATTCCTACGACGCCGCCGGCCCGATCCTGCCTGAAGTCGCGGACGAACTGGGGCTGCCGCGGGACTGCACGGTGCTGTGCGGGGGCAACGATGCAGTGCTGGCGGCGCTCTCGGGCGGGTTGACCGAGCCGGGCGATATCAACATCATCTGCGGGACCTGCGACATCACCAACGCGTGCGTGGACACGCCGGTGGCGTCGCCAAACTTCAACGTGCGGTGCCACGTGATCCCGGGGCGGTGGGTAACGTTTTTCGTTTTGAACACCGGGGGCAAAGCGCTGGAGTGGTTCCACTCGGTCTTCTGCCGGGAGATGAGCGAGGAACAGTTTTACGATCAGTACGCGCCGCGCGTTTTGCTGGACTTTCTGAACGGTCCGGACCTGGAGCGGCGGGAAGCGGAACTGCCGGTCTACGTACCCTTTCTGGGCGGTTGCCGGTACACGCTGGAGCAGATGACGGCGAGTTTCCGCAACGTGACGCTGGAAACCACCCGTGACGACATGCTGGTTTCGGTAGTGAGAGGGAACGCGGAGTACCACGGACAGCATTTGCGCGAGGTGGGCCGGCTGATCCAGCTGGGGCGCAGGGTGATGACGTCGGGAGGCGGAGCCAAGCTGCGGGGGTCGCTGGAAGCCAGAAGGCGCTGGACGGGCGACTTCGAGTATGGTTACCAGGACCAGAGTTCGCTGGTGGGCGCGGCCATGCTGGGTCAGTTCCACTTGAGCGGGAAATACCGGAAGGCAGCCGCCGTTGTACAGTAGATAAAGCTATTTCTACGCCCAGTCAGGAGTGATCGCCGATGGCCGAGAGTGTAGTTGAAAGACTTGTCAAAACCAACCCGCAGATGGAGATCTGGTGGGATACGTCTCCGCTCATTTTCGAGAAATGGGTCGTGAAGATGGTGGAGGCGGCGCCGGAGGCGCGGAAAGCTGAACTGCAGGCGCAGTTGAACCGGCTTTTCATGGTGAAGGACCCGGCCCGAAGCGTGTTCCGCGGCTGTACGACCAACCCGCCGCTGTCGCTGGAGGCCGTCAAGAGCGACCCGCAGTTGTGGAACGGGCGGATCGAAGCGCTGGCGCGGGAGAACCGCGGCGCGACCCCGAAAGAGATTTCCTGGCTGGTATACAAGGAAGTGATCCAGCGCGGGGCCGAGATGTTCCGCCCGATGTTCGAGGCTTCCGGGGGACGCTACGGCTGGGTGTCCGGACAACTGGATCCCAGACTGTTCACGGAACGGGAGATCATGTACCGCCAGGCCGACGAGATTGCGGCGCTGGCTCCCAACGTGATGATCAAGGTCCCGGCCAGCACGGAAGGCGTGGACGTGGTGCGCTACCTGACTTCGAGAGGCATTTCGACCAACACCACGACCTGCTTCACGCTGCCCCAGATCATGGCCGTGGCGCGAGCGGCGAAAGAGGGACTGGAGCTGGCCAGGAAGAACGGGGTGAACACCTCCGGCTGGCGGGCGGTGATCACGCACATGCTGGGCCGGCTGACCGAGCGCAAGGAACTTCTGGCGCAAGCCGAGCATTACGGGGTCCAGCTCAGCGAAGCGGACCGGAAATGGTTCGGGCTGGCGGTCTTCAAGCGCGCCTATCAATTGATCCGCGACGGCGGCTATCCGAGCAAGATGCTGCTCTGCTCGGTGCGCCCGGGGCCGCTGGTATCGGGGAAGATGCGTTTTTGGGACGTAGAGGAACTGGCGGGTGGGGACATCGTCTACACGCTGCCTCCGTACGGCCTGGAGCCCATGTTCGCTTTGGATGAGAACCTGGTGTTCCGGCCGGAGGCGATCGAACGCCCGGTGCCCCAAGCCTCATTGGACAAAGTCCTGAAGACCCCCTATGGCTTGCAGGCGTACGAGCCTCACGGGCTCTCGCCGGACCAGTTCAATACCCATCCGGCGACGCTCTATACAGTGGCCGACTTCACCAAAGCGGCCAACGGGCTGGAGGAGTACGTAGGCAGCCAGATGGCCGCGGCGGCGGTGGCGGGGTGAGGCGCCCGCGGCCACGCGCCGGGGAGAAGTAAGGAGCCGGGCAGTCTGAAGCCGGCGAAGATTTCGTTCTATTCCGTCCGTTAGCAGCAGCGGTACTCGCGTTCGGTTTTCACCTCAGGTTGCAGTGGGGACGGCGATTCTGGTTTTTCGATCCGAAGGCGATGGATCTGACGGAACTGCAACGACACTGGGACCAGTTCGGACGAGAGGACCCGTTGTGGGCCATTCTGACGGTGCCGGGCAAGGAGAACCGGCAGTGGGATCCCGGGGACTTTTTCCAGACCGGCGTGCAGGAAATCTCAGAGGCGCTGGGCCATGTTAGGAGCCACGGGCTGGATCTGCGCAGGCGGACCGCGCTGGATTTCGGCTGCGGAGTGGGGAGGCTGACGCAGGCCCTGTGCCATCATTTCGACAGGGTCTGGGGGGTGGACATTGCGCCGTCCATGATCGCGAAGGCGAAGGCATTCAACCGGTTCGGCGAACGCTGCATCTACGCAGTCAATGCGCGGGATGACCTGAGCGGTTTCGAAAACGGCAGCTTCGACTTCGTTTACTCCAACATCACCCTACAGCACATGCAGCCCCGTTTCAGCCTGGCCTACATACGGGAGTTTCTGCGAGTGCTGTCACCGGGCGGCGTGGCCCTGTTCCAACTGCCGGCCGCGCCCAATGCGCAGCGGCGCGCGCCCGTCCGCGGCGAAGCGGGCTGCGCGCCGGCTCCGGCCGGAGCGCTGCTTTCGAAGCTCGCCGGACTGTTTCGAGGTTGGGCGGCGGGACCGAGCGCCGTGCGCCAGTCCCTACCCGGCGGCGCATTCCGGGCGGAGATCTCGGCCGGAGCGTCTTCGCTGACCGTTCCGGCGGGATCCCGATTGAGCGTCGAAGCGGTGGTGCGCAACCGTGGGGCGGTGAGCTGGCCTTCCCTGGGACGGGCCGGGAGAGCCTGCCAGGTGCATCTGGGGAACCACTGGCTGAACGGTTCTGGAAAGGTGATTCTGTTCGACGACGCGCGCGCGTGCCTGCCGCATGATGTGGGTCCCGGGGACACGGCGCGTGTGACGATCGAACTGTCTGCGCCCAACCGGCCCGGCACCTACGTTCTGGAACTGGACATGGTGCAGGAAGGGGTTGCCTGGTTCAAGGACAAGGGTTCGCGCTCCACGGTGGTGTAAGTGCAGGTGACCGAGGGCGGCTCACCTGTCGAGGCAGAGACTCCGCCGCCGAAAATGGAGATGCACTGCGTGGCGGCGGAGGAGGTGCTACGGGCCGTCGAGGAGAAGGACGGACGCGTGGTGGACATGCGGGAAGACGGATGGGCGGGGCCGCAGTGGCGCAGCATGCGGTATCTGGTCCGGAAGGGGGATTCCGTTTGAAGGCCAGGATAGGTTGTGGAGCGGGATGGGATCAGGGAATTGCGCCGAGGGGCAGTTCCACGTGCCGGATGCGCTGGCGGCGCCAGGTATAGGTGACGTGGACGTTCCCGTCCGAGCTCTGGATGATGGCCGGATACGAGTATTCCCCGGACT
>JADZAF010000287.1 GCA_020852755.1 Bryobacterales bacterium | reverse complement strand
TCGACGACGACGAACTGGATCCCCGCTGGGTGCTCTGCCGGCGCCCCTGCATCCTGGTGGGCGGCGAACTGGTGCCGGGCATGCTCGAGCTGCGCCTGGACGAAGCCTCCGGCATCTACTCCGCGCCCCTGCAGATGAAGGCCAACAACGGCATCTTCATCATCGACGATTTCGGGCGCCAGCTGATCTCCCCGCGCGATCTGCTGAACCGCTGGATCGTGCCCCTGGACCGGCGCGTGGATTACCTGGTGCTGCGCTACGGCGTGAAATTCCGGGTTCCCTTCGAGCTGATGGTCGTCTTCGCCACCAACCTGGACCCCTCCGACCTGGCCGACGAAGCCTTCCTGCGCCGCATCCACAACAAGATCTTCATCGAGCCGGTCTCACCCCAGGTCTTCGACGAGATCTTCCGCCGGGTGGCCGCCGCCCGGAATGTGCCCGTCCAGCCGGAGGGCATCGAGCGTTTTCGCCGTCTCTGCCTGAGCGGCGGCCGCACCGAGCTGCGCGCCTGCTACCCCTCGGACATCTGCGACATCCTCATCAATATCGCCCGCTACGAGAAGCGCTCCGCCCGCACCGACCCCGCCGAGCTGGAACGCGCCGTGGACCTCTACTTCGCCCGCGCCCAGGCCGTCCCGGAAGCCTGAAGACCGGCCCGCACGACCGCCGGTGCGGGAACTCGCCGCAACCCCCGGCGGTTACCACCCGGTCACGAAAACGTCAACAAGCCGCCTTGCGGGGACATCAGACTGCCCCGAGCAAGCACTCAATCAGTTCACGGAAGCCAGCCGCGCATATTCGGCCAATAGTCTCGGCTGGGTGCTGTTCCCGGCGATCGGAAGGCAGCCGGTCCTTCGCTCCGAGGCCGTGCTCCTCGGAGACCCGCATTTCGAGCATCGGTGCTCGGTCGTGATCGGGCTGGTGCGGAGGACTACTACTGGGCCAGCGACAAATCAGGGAGGCGTATCGGACCGCTGGGCAGGCGTGTTGCCCGCCGGCTCCAGCTAGCGAAAATCCTCCACTACCATGAGATCGCTCACCTGGTAGTCGGACTGAGCGTGGAGCAGATCTTGCCCGTCCGGTGACAGGGCGATTCCGTAACGGAGCGGTCGCGGCGGGACGGGCAAGCGCTCGGGCTTGCAGGTGACGAACCGGAAGAACTGAAGGTAGGGTCCCACCGGCTGCTGCCCCGGACGGTAGTACTTGAATGCGATCCCGTTGTCGCCCAGGCTGTAAGCATCCACGAACTCCAGGACTCTCTCCTCCTGCCCGCCGTTGAGCGGCAGCCGCCACAGGTGGTTCCGGCCATCGGCGGCGGCCATCCTCAAGTAGTACAGGTACCGGCCGTCGGACGACGCCGCCGGCACACGCCCTCCCCGGTGAGTAACCTGCACCGCATCTCCACCCTCGGCCGCGATCTTCCAGATCTCCGTGTACGTTCCGCGGTTCGAGCTGAAATAGATCGTCCGTCCGTCGTGGGCCCATTCCAGGTAGCCGCACCGTTCGGAACCGGCAACGGGCCGGGGCGCCGCTCCCGGGGCATCGATGAGAGAAATCGAGGAACCCTGAGCCCCCGGCGTGGTGAACGCGATACGGCTTCCGTCCGGCGACCAGCGCGGGCTGCCCAGCCGCGGCTGCTTGAGAAAGGTCCACTGCCGCGCGTGTCTGCCATCGGCATCCGCGACCCAGATCTCACCGAACCCGGTGCGGTCGGAGAGGAAGGCGATCCGCTTGCCATCCGGTGACCAGGCGGGCTCGTAGCTCCAGTGCGCCGACGTGATTAGTCCCACCGGAGGTCCGCTTCCGTCCAGCGAAGTCCTCCAGATGTTGACGGATTCGAAATGCTGCGTGTACACCAGGCGAACGCGGCCGTCCGCCGCACTCGCCAGCGACGGCATCCAGCCGTAGTCGCCTGTCCCGAGCAGCCGGTGCGCCCGGACCGAACCTGCGGCGTCGATCCGCGCCAGGTACGGAGCGTCCATGCTGCCGGTGGAAAACACCAGGCGGCGCCCGTCCGGCAGCCACGCCGCACTTGCGTTCCACGTCGATCCGGTTTCGAGCTTCCGCACATCACCAGCGGGCACCAGGTCTTGGGTCAGGGGGAGCAGGCACAGTTCGGACCGGCCCCACGACAGCAGGCGGCTGAACGCGAGCGTTGTGCCGGCCGGGGAGAACGCGGGTGACATGTCGCCCATGGTTCGGGGAGGCAGCGTGGTCAGCGGCCTTGCCTCGCCGGTGGCAGTCGAGATGCGCAGGAGCACGTCGTCCCAGGGCGGCTCCTGGGAGCCCGAGGCGACCAGCCACTTGCCATCCGGCGACCAGGCCAGAAAAGGTCCTGGCCGCTGCCACTGCGGCCACGGGGCGGCCCTGATTTCCGCAAGCTTGCGTTCCGTGCCGCCGAGAGCTGCGACCACGATCAGCGCCACCGTCGCCCCCCCGGTGCGTCGCAGAAACGCGATGGATCCGCCATCGGGCGACCAGGCGGGGCTGTAATCGTCCGCGGCATCCGTGGTAATTCGCAGCGGTTCTCCCCCTGTCAGCATCCGGACATAGATGTCGAAGTTGTCCTCCGCCTCGCCGTTCCACACGTAGGCAACCTGGGTTGCGGTGGGAGAAACTCGGGCCTCCAACTCGGTCCCCGGATTGCTACTAAAGGGAACGGACACGGTGGCGCTCGGATTGGGTGCTCCGCCGCGGCGGAGGTACACGGCGGCGGTCAGCAACACGATCCCTCCCAGCACGCCCAGCCAGACGCCCCTCCAAGCCGTCTTGACTACGGGCGGCTGCCCCGGCCGCTCGCCGCTGCGCTGCGCCATCCAAACATCCAGTTCGGACTTGAGGGCGTAAACCGAGCCCGCCTTGCCGTGCTGGAGGCGATGGACCGGCAGCCCCTCGTTCCGTTCCCAGCGCTGGACGGTCCGCTGCTCCCGCCCAAGGTAGGCGGCAATGTCCTTCCATGAATTCAGCCGATCCTCCGCGCCCGGTCGCGCCGCAACCAGCCGCGGACGTTCCTTCCGCTCGGACATTGGGAACCCGAGGAATTCTATCGCCGCCGGCTGATTTAGGTCAACAGGCTCCTCGGGAAACGACATTCCACGGCATTCGACGACAGCATCCGGCGAAGAGCGGCATGTCGTTGTCAAGGCCTTCCCCGCCGCTGAATATGAGCAGAAGGTGATTCATCTCCGTGCCGGCAGCACGCCGGTTGATATCACCCTGGAGAAAGGACTCAAGATGAAACCACAAATAAGACGAACGCTGTTCACGGCTCCTCGGCCGACTCCGTCCGGCATCGGTTCTGCGGGTGGGGTGGCAGTCAGTCTGATCCTGGCCGCTGTGCTCGTATTCTGCTTTGCAGGTGCCAGCATGGCTCAGATCACAGCCAGCCCGATCCTCACGAACACGCTCCTCGCCAAGGCAGAGCCGGATGAATGCTTTGCCGGTGTTGGAGCGCCCTATCCATCTATGGAGAACGGGAAATGCCCCAAGGGGTCGGTGCCCAAAATGAACCAGGCATACGTCTGGGGCTTAACGCAGGTACAGTCGAAACTCTGGTTCGGTACGGCTCCGAACGTGCTTTGCCTGGTGCTGGGCGGCTACCTGGGTCAGACGGAACCCGTTCAAACGGATTCCTACGTCTGCGAGTTCGGCTATGGCCAGGTCGCACAGACGTACCCCAACCTGCCCGATGCGGTTGGCGATTGGAGACCGCCGAGAGCATACGTATACAATCTCGCCGGCAAGGGCAGCCTGACAGACGTGACGCCGGCTGATTCCAGGTTTGTAATGACATTGGGCCTGCGTTCAGCCGGCTCCATCGGAGACACCGTGTTTCTGGCCGGACCGGCCTTGGGGACAGGTGTGAATTTCTTTGCGTTCCGCTCCTCCGATCAACAGTACCTCGGATCGTGCAATGCGACCGCATTCAACAACATCCGGCAATGGGCCGTGGTCCACGACAACCTGTACGCCGGTGTCGGCAACGTTGCGGGCGGAGGGGGAGTTGTTCGCTGGAATGGCAGCGAGAGTCAACCATTCGACGCCGGCCAATCACTGACGTGCGGCTTCGAGGTCGTAGGTAATCTGCCTCGGGATGCCGCCTTCCTCACCGCATACGGGCCCAACTCCGACCGGATTGCGGCATCGGCATGGCCCAATAAGGTGGGTTTGGTGGGCGCGATGGGCGCCGGCGTATATATCAGCCCGAAAATGACGGACACCGGGACGGGATTGGGATTGACTTCTGCCGATGCAGACTCATGGAACCCGATCTGGAGTTCTTCTGGCTATGACCCGGACCCCGTCACGGCCGCAACGTACGGCGGCGGGGCAATCGCGTACTGGAACGGTGCGCTGTATTTTGGCACCATGCACGTGCCGGGAGTGTCCACCATCGCCCACATACAGGCTTACGGCCAGCCCGCTGACCAGGCGGAATTCCTCGAAGTTGCCGCAGGTACGCATCGCGCGATCTCTATCTGGCGCATTCGGGACGCTGACACAGTACCGGTTGCAGAGCTGCTCTACGGCGAGTCTTCCTTGCCGGCGTACGACGCTGTTAACGACACCTTCCAGCTACAACCTACCGGCTTCACCCCGTCATACGGCTCATCCGGTTTCGGCAACCCCATGAACAACTACACCTGGACCGTATCGGTCTTTAAGGGCCGGCTGTTCTTTGGGACCATGGACTGGAGCTACCTTCTTTCTCAGGGTGCCATCCCGTTGCTGCCGGCGGATTTCGACCTCAAGCAACTAGGCCTCAAAGAACAGGACATTGAGAATCTGTGGGGCGCCGACCTTTGGCGGTTCGATTCAGATGGCCCGGCAGTAGCCGAGGACCTCGGCGGACTGAAGAATTACCTGAACTATGGTCTTCGCTCGATGATTACCGCTCCGGACGGCCAGCGGCTTTTCGTGGGCACTGCGAATCCCATGAATCTGGAGCCTGATGGAGGCTGGGAGTTGCGGGCTCTCACCCTGAAGAAGTAGAAGCTCGGGCTTGGGGGCGATCAGTAATGATTGTCCCCTTGCACGCGTCGGGCCCCTTCAACAAGCAGCCTTGCGGGGGCATCAGACCGGCTCAGTCATGC
>JADZAF010000286.1 GCA_020852755.1 Bryobacterales bacterium | reverse complement strand
TCAGCCGGGGCAGGGGCGGACCCGCCGCCTTCATTCCGGCAGCCGCGATAAGCAATAGGACCAGGCGAAAGATCGACATCAGGAAGAGGCTATCACAAGCTCGTCCGGGCAGCCTCAACCTGCCTCTTCGTAGCGAAGTTGCCTACCCCCACCACTGCTCTCCCGGCGCCAGGTTGGCCCGTACGTGGTCTTCGTTCAATTCCACTCCGAAGCCCGGCTTGTCCGAGAGCTGGATCCGGCCATCCTTCAGAAACGGCCGGTCGTAGATGGCGAACTTCTCCCACGCCTCCGCCGTCCCCAGTTGCACCCTGGGATAGCCTACGTTGAACTCATGCATCCGGAAGTCGCGGATGGCTGCTGCGCAGTGCGCCGACGCCAGGGTGCCCAGCGGGCTGGCCACGTTGTGCGCGCAGACCGGCATGTAGTAGATATCGGCCAGGTCCGCGATCTTCTTCGACTCCAGCAGCCCCCCGGCCTTCAGGATATCGATCTGGATCATGTGGCAGCCCTGGTTCACGATGAACGGCTTGAAGCCATGCCGGGTGTACAGGTTCTCTCCCTGCAGGATCGGCACCGGGGAAGACGCCGTCAGTTTCACCCAGGACTCGGAGAAATCCGGCGGGAGCGGGTCCTCCAGCCAGGAGGGTTTCATCGGCGCCACCGCGCGCGCCAGGTTCAACGCGTCGGCCCAGTCGAACTCCCAGTGGCAATGCACCGCGATGTCGTAGTCCTCGCCCAACGCTTCCCGGATATTGGCGTAGGCCGTGGCGTTGCGCCGCAGGTCCCGGCTGGTCCAGTGCCGGTTGAAGGGCTCGTGTGGATCCGGCGTGCGCAGGAAGTCGCACTTGATGGCCGTGAAACCGTAGGGATGGCTCTTCAGCATCCCGGCGAACTCCCGGCAGGAGGCCGGGTCGAGCGGATTCTGCGGGCGCCGTGTCCAGTAAGCCCGCACGCTCTGCCGGAACTGCCCGCCCAGCAGTTTCACGACTGGCGCCCCCAGGATCTTCCCGGCCGTGTCCCAGAGCGCGATTTCCACCCCGCTGATCGCCGAAACCGTGGTTCCGGCGATGGAACCCGCGCCGCCCGTGCGGGTGATCATCTTTGTATACAGGCGATCGACATCCAGCGGGTCCTCGCCAATCATCAGCGGCCGCAGCGTCCCCAGAATAATGTCCTTGATGCCGCGCCCCCAATAGGACTCGCCGATGCCGGTGATGCCCGCATCGGTCTCGATCCTGACCATCGGCCAGTCGAACAGGCCGCGCACCAGCATCACCTTCACGTCGGTGATCTTCACTTTGCCGCGCTGCGGCGCAGCCATGGCGGCATAGTGCGGCAGAACCGCCGAAGCGGGCAGGGCCGCGGCCATACGCTGCAGGAACCGGCGCCTGTCGAGGGTTTGCATCATGGGACTTCATTGTACCGGACGGTCGTGGCTGCGCGGCTTGAAGTACCGAGCCGCCGCCAGAGGGAGCGGTCCGCCCCGGCTGACCGGCCAGACGCGGTGCTCTCGCGGATCAGTCCTTGAGGGGCGCGTAGTAGCCGGCCCGCCAGGTGGCGCGCAGCCCGCCGGGCGATTCGGGAACCAGCCGCACTTCCACTTTTCGGTAGAGCCCGTCCGCGGTTCGGTTGGTGGGTGTGTAGCCCAGCAGGTACTGCTGCCGGATGGCGGCGTTGATCTTCTCAATCGCCTCCGGCAGATCTTCCAGCCTGCTCACCGGGCACAGCAGTCCTCCGGTCTCCTGCGCGATCTGCCGCAGCAGGGCGATGTGGCGCTTGATCAGGCCGCCGCCCTGCAGCGCGACCGAGTACACGCACACGTCCGCTTCCCGCAGGAACTCCTTCATCTCGCCTTCGGTATAGCGGCTGTAATTGTCGCCGCCGTCGGAGAGAATCAGCAGCGCTTTGCGCGCGTTCCCGGCCCGGCGCATCCGGTGGATGGCGGCGTAAACCGCGTCCACCAGGGCGGTCCAGTTCTTGGGCTCGATCCCGCTCAGCGCCGTCTCCACGTCGCGGGTGTCGGTCGTGAAATCGCAGCGCAGCCGCACCCGGTCGTTGAACTCCAGCACGAAGTACTCGTCACCCTCCACCGCGCGGGCCATGAAGCGCGCCACCGCCACCCGGGCTTCATCCAGCTTGCCCCGCATGCTGCGGCTGGCGTCGAAGACGATTCCGAGAGACACCGGCGCTTCCTCGCAGGAAAAAGCCTTGATCTGCTGCTCCACCCCGTCCTCGAATAGACGGAACGCCTCCCGGCCCAGTCCCCTGTAGGGAGAACCGAAAACATCGGTCACGGTCACCGGGATCAGGACCAGTTCGGTGTCAACCCGTATGGAAGCAGGGGCTGCTCCGCCCGCCGCCGGCCGGTGGGCCCGGGGTACGATCCGCACCCGGTCCTGTTCCGCGCCGGCCAGAGACGCCAGCGAGAACAAAAATACTCTCCGCCGCATGGCTGCCCTCCACCAGACCGTATCGCACCGCCCTCGCTTGGGGACGAATGTCCCGGATTATACCAGCGCCGGCCGGGAGAATGGCCCAGTGGAAGGCCGGATGCACTCCTCCAGCTAAGGCTGCCGTGATTCACGGCACATCAGGGGTCGCATTGCAGCCCCCCGGGCTGCATCGGCTGATCACAAACAGGAGACGTTTATGCATCGAACAAAAATCTGTCTCTCCGTTCTTGGACTGTGCGCGCTTCTGGCGGCGCCCGCGGGCGCCCAGAACTTGAACCGGTTCACCTTCAATATCGGCGGCGGTTTCACACAGCCCGTGCGCAATACGGACGGCCGCACGGACACCGGCTTCAACATCACCGCCGGAGCCGGAGTGAATCTGACCCCGCACCTGGGGATCATCGGCGAGTTCGGGTTCAACAACCTGGACCTGAGCCGCACCGCGCTGCTGGCCGCGGGAGTTCCGCAAGGCAGCACCCGCATCTACTCGCTGACCGCCAATCCCATCCTGCGCTTCAACCCGCGCGGCCGCTTTGACGCTTATCTGACCGGCGGAGGAGGTTTCTATCGCCGGACGGTCGAGTTCACGGAACCAACCATTACCACCGTCACCGTCTTCGACCCCTTCTGGGGAGTCATCTTCCCCGCCGCCGTGCCCGCCGACCGGGTGCTGGGATCGTTCTCGCAGAACAAGGGAGGTCTGAACATCGGAGGCGGAATCTCATTCCGCGTGCGCGGCGACAGCCAGATGAAGATCTTCGCCGAAACCAAATACCACCACATCTACACGGAACCCGTCGCCACCACCATACTGCCCGTGACCTTCGGACTCCGCTGGTAAGCCGGCGGCGGGACCGCCGCCGCGAGAACCCGTGCAGGAAACCGGCCGGCTGCAAACCGGCCCTACTGTCTCACGCAGCGTGCCCTACGACCACCGTCTGGGGCACGCCCTGCAGTGGATGCGCGCCGATCCGCTCGAATCCCGCCTCGCGGTACATGGCCTCGAGCTGGCTGAAAGTGTAAGCGTCCCCCGAAACCGTGGTGGCCAGCATGGTCAGGCTGAAGGAAGCCGGGATGGGCGGCGAGATGCGATCTTCATTGGGGACGAACTCCAGCGCCGCCGCCCGGCCTCCCGGCTTCATCGCCGCCCGCACTTTCCGCAACAGGCCGACGCAGGTGGGCGGATCGAAGTGGTGCAGGAAGTTGGTGAGCAGCACGATGTCGTAAGGCCCCCCGAAGTCCACCTCGAACGCGCTGCCCGGCAGCATCTCCAGGCGGTCCGCTACGCCGGCCCGCTGCGCGTTCCTCTTCGCCACCTCCAGCACCGGCGCCCAGTCCAGAGCGGCCACGCGGGACTGCGGTGATTGCTTCGCCACCTCGATGCCGAACAGGCCGTGGCCCGCCGCCACGTCCAGCACCCGCAGGGGACCGCTCATCCCGTCCAGAACAATGGCCGCCAGCGGTCCGGCAGCCGGAGCCACCATCGGCGCCATGCTCTCCGCGAACTCCACCCAGACCGGATTCTCCGCCGCGACGCTGCCGGCCCCCGGCAGCGACGTCCTTCCGCTCCTGACGGTTTCGGTCAGGTGGTTGAAGGATTCCTTCAGCATCGGATCGCTCAGAAAGCGCACCGTGGACGCGATGGAAGCCGGCGAGCGCGGGTCGAGAAACAGGCTCGAAACGGGCGTGTGGCGGTAGGCGCCGTTCTCCTTCGCGAGCAGCCCGTTCGCCGCCAGGTAATCGCACAGGATGCGAACCCCACGCGGTGAGGCCGAACAGCGCCGGGCCAGCGACTCGGCATCGCCCGGACCCTCGCCGATCGCCCGGAACAGGTCGATTTCAATGGCCGCGCGCAAGGCCGCCGTGCGCTGATAGGCCGTCAACGTCTCGAATACCAGTGCCGGCGTGACACTGGTGTCCGGTAAAGCCTGAGTTGCCATAGTTGGAAACGCTCCCTCTCAAGAGGCCCCTAAGCGGGAATCAGGCGGTTGCGCCGTCCCGCCCGGAGGTGCTCTTACCCAGTTAACGCGATTATAGCGTGGGGTATTTCCGCGGCCCTGTCGGCGAAACCGGCCGCAAGGTAAGAAATGGCACACATCCATCCGTGCGCCGGATGGAAGGAAAAGAACTGGTGAGCGCGCTGGGACTCGAACCCAGAACCACCGCCTTAAAAGGGCGATGCTCTACCACTTGAGCTACGCGCCCGCTCGACGCGGGTCCGGCCCCTTGCAGCCGGCCACGGCGGGAGGAAAGATCTAATTCAGAATAACATGCTCCTGGCGAACCGCTCCGCCGGATGGTAGCATGTCCTCAACGGAGGATCTGGTGAAAGCTATCGCTCAAGTTACGACATCGCTGTTACTCGGCTCGTGCATCTGGATGTGCGGGTGTGGATCGAACGAACCCGCCGCCGGGACTGGGACGACCCGGGAGGCCGCGCCCCCTGCCGCGCCCTCTCCTGCCGCCCGGGCGGAAATCAGAAATGCCAAGGGAGAGGATGTGGGTACGGCCGCCTTTGAACAGGCCGGCGACGCGGTAACCATGTCCGTGAACCTGAAGAACCTGCCGCCCGGGGAGCGGGCTATCCACATCCACGAAACCGGCAAGTGCGATCCGCCGGACTACAAGACCGCCGGCGGCCACTTCAACCCGGAGAAGAAGCAGCACGGCAAGAACAACCCCCAGGGCCATCATGCCGGCGATATGGACAACATCACCATAGCCGCCGACGGCACCCTGAGCACCACGATCACGCTCTCCGGGGTGACCCTGGGCGACGGCCCGAACTCGCTTCTGAAGCCCGATGGGACAGCCGTGGTGATCCACGCCGGCCCGGACGACTACAAGAGCGATCCGGCCGGCAACGCGGGCGGCCGCATCGCCTGCGGCGTCGTCACCCGCTGACGCTCGTCTTCTCAACTGGAAGCCGCGTTTCGGTGCATCTCCGTCGGGGAGCGCCGGGGACCACCGCTCGCTTGAAGAGCGTGCTGGCTCCGCGCCCGTGCCGGAATACCGGGCGGCGGCCGGAAGGAGCGGTGGAGTTCACCACCGCCGCGGGCGTTCCCCTACAATGAGGGGGAACGCCTATGTACATCTCGCTCAACAGGGTGATGGTTCCCGGCAAGCTGTCCTGGGAGGATTTCGCGCGCCTGGCCGCCCGGCTCGGCTACCCCGGAGTGGACGTCGATCTCGGCCCCGCCATGGCCGCCGGCGTTTCCTCCACCAAAGCGCTGCTCGAACATCTGCGCCTGAAGCCCGCCGTGACCGGCTTCCCCGTCAATTTTCGCAAGGACGACGCCACCTTCCGGCAGGACCTCGAGAAGCTTCCCGCCGCCGCTCAGTTTGCCGCCGCCATCGGCTGCCCTCGCATGGTCACCTACATCATGTCTTCCAGTTCCACTCCCAAGGAAGAGCTGAGGAAGACCTTCAAGGAACGCTTCCAGGCCTCCGCGGAGATCCTGGCCCGCTCCGGCGTCCGCCTCGGCCTCGAATTCCTGGGTCCCCTGCACATCCGCAAATCCGCGCCCCACGAGTTCATCTGGCGCATGGAGGAGATGACCGCGTTCGCCAAAGAGATCGGCCCCAACGTCGGCCTGCTGCTCGATTCCTGGCACTGGCACCACGCCGGCGGCAGCCTGGACGGCATCCGCGCCGCCGGCAGGCAGCGCATCGTCCACGTGCATCTGGCCGATTCGCCCAACCTGCCGCCCGAGAAGATCCGCGATAACGAGCGCCTGCTCCCCGGCGAAGGCGTCATCGACTTCGCGGGCTTTCTCCAGACCCTCAAGCGGATCGGATACGACGACGGGTTGAGTCCCGAGGTCTTCGGGCGGCTCAAAGCCATGCCCCCCGAAGAGGGGGCCCGCATGGGATTGGAGACCGCACGCTCCGTGATGCGCAAGGCAGGCGTGGCTTGATGCTGGAGGATCTGCTCACCGAACAGGCCAACCCGGCTTCCGAAGGCATCGACGCCCGCCCCACCCTCGAGATCCTGCGCATCATCAACCAGGAGGACGCGAAAGTCGCCGCCGCCGTGGCCGCCGAGCTGCCCTCCATAGCCCGGGCGGTCGATGCCGCCGTCGCCGCCTTTCGCCGCGGCGGCCGTCTCTACTACATCGGCGCCGGCACCAGCGGACGGCTGGGCGTGCTGGACGCCTCGGAATGCCCTCCCACCTTCAACGTTCCCGCCGACCAGGTGCAGGGCATCATCGCGGGCGGCGAGCGGGCCCTGACGCGCTCCAGCGAGGCCATCGAGGACGACCCGGCCCGGGGAATCCGCGACCTGCTGGACCGCGGCTTCACCGCCGAGGACGTGCTGGTGGGCGTGGCCGCCAGCGGCCGCACTCCCTATGTGCTCGGCGCGGTCGAAGAGGCCAACCGCATGGGCGCCATCACCGTCGGCATCAGTTGCACCCCCGGCTCCAAGCTCGCCGCCGCGGCGCGCATCCCCATCACCCCGGTTCCCGGACCGGAAGTGGTGGCCGGATCCACCCGCCTCAAGGCGGGAACGGCCACCAAGATGGTGCTGAATATGCTCACCACCGCGGCCTTCATCCGCATGGGATACGTGTTCGGCAACCTGATGGTCAACGTGCAGCCGCGCAACTCGAAGCTCCAGGACCGCGCCCGGCGCATCGTTCACCAGGCCACCGGCGTGGGCTACGACCGCGCGGGCGAGCTGCTGGCCGAAGCGGGCAACGACGTTCGCGTCGCCATCCTGATGGCCAAGACCGGCGCCCGCCGCGACGAAGCCGAGCGGCGCCTGGCCGCCGCCGGCGGCCGCATCTCGGAGGCCCTGAATGGATAAGTTCGTGGTTCAGGGCGGCGCGCGTCTGGAAGGAAGCATCGCGGTCGGCGGCGCCAAGAATTCCGCCCTTCCCGTCATGGCCGCCTGCCTGCTCACCTCCGAGCCGGTTCTGCTGCGCCGCATCCCGCGCGTGCGCGATATCCGCACCATGCAGCGCCTGCTCGTCGACATTGGCGCCCGCGCCGAGTGGAGCCGCGGCCATCTCCACGTCCAGGCCGCCGAGATCCTCTCGCCCGAAGCGCCCTACGAACTGGTGAAGACCATGCGCGCCTCCAGCCTGGTGCTCGGACCGCTGGTGGCCCGCGCCGGGCGCGCCCGTGTCTCCCTGCCCGGCGGCTGCGCCATCGGCGCCCGGCCCATCAACCTGCACGTGGCCGGATTGGAGCAGTTGGGCGCCCGCATCCGGCAGATCCACGGTTACGTGGAAGCCGAAGCCCCCAACGGCCTGCGCGGCGCCGGCATCCGCTTTGACCGCGTGACCGTCACCGGCACCGAGGACCTCATCATGGCGGCCGTGCTGGCGGCGGGCGAGACCGTGCTGGAGAACGCCGCCCGCGAGCCGGAAGTGGCCGACCTGTGCCAGCTCCTGGTCAGGATGGGCGCGCGCATCGAGGGCGCCGGCACTCCCACCATCCGCATCCAGGGCGTCGAGCGGCTCCACGGCGCCGAGCACACCATCATCCCCGACCGCATCGAGGCCGGCACCTTCCTGATCGCCGGCGCCATCACCGGCGGCGACCTGCTGGTGGCCGGCTGCGATCCCGAACACCTCTCCGCTCTGGTCGCGAAGCTCCAGCAGGCCGGCGCCGAGGTGCTCCCGGAAGGGCCTGACGCCCTGCGCGTCCGGACCTCCGCAAGGCTGCGTTCGGCCGATGTCGAAACCCAGGAGTATCCGGGCTTCGCCACCGATCTCCAGGCCCAGTACATGGCCCTCATGACCCAGGCCGAGGGCATCGCCATCATCACCGAAACCATCTTCGAGAACCGCTTCATGCATGCCCTGGAAATGGCCCGCATGGGCGCCAACATCCGGCTGGAAGGACGCCAGGCCATCGTGGCCGGCCCGCGCGAACTGACCGGCGCGGGCGTCATCGCCTCCGACCTCCGCGCCAGCGCCTCGCTGGTCCTGGCCGCCCTGGTCGCCCGCGGAGAAACCGTCATCGACCGCGTCTATCACATCGACCGCGGCTATGAGAAGATCGAGGAGAAGCTGGCGGGCGTGGGAGCCCGCATCCGCCGTGTCGAGTAAGAGGAGATTCCAGAATCATGCGATTCGCCGCCACCCTGCTCTTCCTCTGCGCGGCGCTGTCCGCCCAGACCCGGCCGGCAGCATCCAGGAGGCAAACCGTGGAGCATAGTCCCGGATTTCTGAAACTGGTCGACGAAGCCAAGTCGCGCATCCGGCAGATCGACATCGAGCAGTACAAGCGGATGCGCGCGTCCGGTCAGCCGCACCTGCTCATCGACACCCGCGAGGATCGCGAATGGGCCGAGGGCCACGCCGCCGGCGCCATCCACTTGAGCAAGGGCATCATTGAGCGCGATATCGAGAAACAGGTGCCCGACAGGAAGACCCGGCTGGTGCTCTACTGCGGGGGAGGCTACCGTTCCGCCCTGGCCGCCGACAATCTCCGCAGGATGGGCTACGAGCAGGCGATTTCCCTGGACGGCGGCTGGCGCGCCTGGCAGCAGTCCGGACTGCCGGTCGAGAAGTAGTCACCAGCCCAGGATCAGGCCCACCCCCCGCCAGAGCACGTAGGCGAAGAAGGCGTACTCCACCACCCGGACCAGCTTCGCTACCGCCCCGCCCAGGAACTCGAAGCGAAGCAGCAGCCCGCAGGCCACCCCGGTCAGCACCCAGTAGGTGTTCAATCCGCCTTCGAACGCCTTCCAGTAGGCCAAAACCAGCAGGTAGTAGAGCAGCGGCCAGTTACTGTCCGCCCGGGAGGCCAGGCGGCCGGCGGCCATCCAGACGGTGAGTCCCATCAGGGCCAGCGTCAGGTTGTTGAACAGCGTGAGGCGAAAGTACATGGGCTGCCGGGCGCGTACAACGGCTCAAAACGACCATAGCACGCTCGAGTAGCCCGTGTGCGCCCGGTAGTTCTGGCTCGCGCCGGCGATCGGGAAATCCTCACGGTAGCGGTAGAACTGCCAGCCCGCGTTCCAGCGCAGCTTGGAATTCAGCCGCACCGAGACCCGCGCCAGCGGAGTCTGGAACGCCAGCGGAAATGCCTGCGGCACTCCGGACAGCACCGCGCCGGGATCGAAGACCTGCACGCTGCCCTTCCCCCCCGTGTCCTCCGTCAGGCTGTATCCGGCGAACAACGCGGCCCGGCCCAGGGTGAAATGCGCGCCCAGGTTGACTGCGTGAATGTTGCTGACATACACCGAGTTCTGGCCTTCCACCAGGCGCCCGCGCGCGAAGAAAGCGATGCCCGAGACCGTGTCCACGTGCAGTTTCGAATAGGAGACGTCCAGAGCCGCCCACCCCTTGGGAGCCCACCAGGCGTTGGCGTGATAGTCGCGGCCCTTGTAGCTGTGCGCCGAAAGCGACACCGTGTTGGTGTTGTAGCGCTGCCGGTAGCCGGCCGAGAACCGGGCGTTGCGCGTCCTGTAGTCCACCCGGGCGCCCAGCAGGTGGTAGTTGCGCTCCGCGATGGGGAAGAAGGGCCGGTCGGCCCGGCCGATCTCGGCGTCCAGGTTGACCGTCAGCGGCTTGAACGGGCGCATCCGAACGCCCAGAATCCCGGCGTGCAGGTTGTTGTCCTGTTCATGCGAAATTCCGTCGGCGGGCAGCCCGGGAATCCCGGTGTTCTCGATCGACCGCACCCGCCGGGTCGAGAATTGATACCCCCCCCTCACGCCGATCCAGTCGGCGGCGCGGTAGTGCAGTTCGCTGGAATTCGTGATGGCCCGCATCCCCAGGAACCGGAACGAGAAGAAGCTCGCCGCCGCGGCCGCGTTATCGAATTCCAGGTACGTCGAATCGCCGTCGATCCGGGTGTTGTAGAACGAGGTGTTATTGGTCGCCGTGATCCGGTTCGTCGGAAAGAAGCTCAGCAGCAGGTCGCCCGTGGCCGCCGGCCGCCGCGCGCTTCCCGTCACCACGATCTGCCGGTTGCGCGCCGCCCCGAAGCGGTCCTGCCCCACCGCCGTCTCGTCCAGCACGAAGTTGCGCCGCCCGCCGGCATAGGTGAAGCGCCCGTTCGCCGCCCAGGATTTGCCCTCCCGCTGCAGGTTGACCCTCCACAGCGGCGTGTTCCCGTGATAGGGCTCGGCCCGGTGAAACCGGTTGAGCTGAGTCTGGTCCCCGGGGTTGTTGCCCGTCAGCGGCGCGGGCGGATCCGTGAAGTAGGGCGTGTCCTCGCGGAAATTGTCCCAGGCGCGCAGCAGGCTCAGCTTCCACCCCGCCAGCTCCAGATCGGCCCCCAGGCGGAATTCGTTCCGGTTGCGCCGCACGTCCATGAAGACCGGAAACTCGTCTCCCCGTCCGTCGAACAGCTGCACGGTCGAAAGCGCCGGCCCGGTCTGATTGTCGCGCGAATACCCGAAGCGGAACTTGATCCGCGACTGCGGAAAGAGGGTGAGATCGTGGTCCTGCAGCCGCCGCCGCGTGTCCATCAGGTGCTGCCCGCCCGCTATCGAAAGGCCCGGATTGTAGTATTCGTTCAGCCGCCACAGAAGGTCGTAGCGGTACAGGCCGTTCTTCTGTACACGGAAGGTCGCGGACTGGTAGGGGTCGTTGCCCAGGCCCAGCGTGTTCAGGAGGATCTCGTCGAAATAGCGGCCCTTGCCCTCGCGCGAGTTCACGCTCAGGCTGCTGCCCAGCAGCCGCACCCCGTTGCCGTAGTTGACGTCGCTGCGGTATTTCCCCAGGTTCCCGTCCACCGTCCGGAAGCGCCACCCGGTCTCGAACGAATTCACGACGTTGTACCCGTCCAGGTTCTGCCCCCGCGGCGAGCCCACCGGCTCCGGCGTCGGCGCCACCACCTGCTGCCCCAGGGCAGCCGCCGCAATCGCAAGCATCAGTAGTATCCGCATGGCGCCCTCACCGCAGGAAAAGCGGGTCGCTGTTCGACCCGTGGATGCGCACGTGGCAGGTCGTGCAGCGCTGGTACCTGGGGTCCAGCATGTTGTGAGATGCCGATTGCAGCGCGATCCCCTGCCCCCGCCGGCCGAAATTGCCCGCCCCGTTGTGGCACTCCAGGCAGACCGTGAAGATCAGCGGCCTGCGCAGCAGTTTCGCGTTGGTCGAGCCGTGCGGGAAGTGGCAGGTCTCACATCCGTCCACGCGCACCGAAGGATGCTCGAACGTGAACGGGCCGCGCTTGTCCGAATGGCACTTCAGGCACGGCTCCTCGTTGCCGCTCGCCTGTTCCACCATGCGCGGCCGCACCCCCATCCGCCAGGAGGGCGCGGAGGCGCCGTGCGGGTTGTGGCAGTCCGAGCACTGCATGAAGCCCTCGTTCACGCGGTGTTTGAACGGCATCGAGAACTGCGCCCGCACGGGAGCGTGACAGCCGTAGCACATCTCGTTCTGCTTCTGCGCCAGCAGGAACTTCGGCACGGGCGAGCGGTGAATGGAATGGCAGCTCGAACAGACCACGTCCGCCTGCGTGTGCTCCGAACGCCGTATGTTGACACGTGCGAAATCCTTCGAATGGCACGCCAGGCAGGCGTCCAGAATCTGCCCGGGCTTCATCAGGGAGAAGGCCCGCGGAATGGTCTGCTTTCCGCCCCGCGCCTCCACGTGCGCCTTCCCCGGACCGTGACAACCCTCGCACCCGGTGCGTTCCGGGGGTTCCTTGCCCAGAGCGATGGTCTTGTAATGAGGATTCTTGTAGAAATTCAGCCAGATGTCCGGATGGCAGCTGCGGCACACGTTGCTGCCCACGAAACCGGAGCCCGGCGCCGGCTTCTCCTCAGCGCCCAGAGAAGAGCCCGACAGCAGCAGGAACAGGAGAGCCCACATTGCTTCCAATATAGACCAGGCATGCTGGAAACAATTGGAAAAACAGTGACCGGCGATCTGCCGTCAGCCGCCGGCGCCGTAAAAGGTGTGGCTGTCGGCTGGCGGCTTCCTCACCACGCCAATCCCACTCCCGCCATCGGCACGAAATCGTGCAGCCAGCCTTTGATCCTGGCCCCGGGCGCGGGCGCCACCACTTCTTTCGGAAAGGGCGTGATCTGGTCGCGAAACTCCACCCGCAGCCAGACGCGGGGCGAAAGGGCGATGCGGGTTCCGCCGCCCACGCTGATCAGCGGCATCACCTGGCGCGTGCGGGTGAGCAGCGCGAAATTCTGCAGGTTCTGGTAGGCGGTCTCCACTCCCGTTCCGCGAAATATCTTGACACCTCCGCCCACCGCCGCGAAGGGCCGCACACGCGCTTCCCGCCCCCCGGCATGGAACAGGTAATCGTAGTGCACGGCGTGGGCCTGTCCCTTGAAACAGGCTTCCTCTCCGTTTCCCGAGACCTTCAGGCTCGCGGCGCTGAAGCTGTAGCGCAGTTCGCCGCTCATGTAGCGGTACGGGTGATGGCCCACATACCCGCCGAAAACCGGGCCGTTCCCCAAGCCCGCCGTCGCGTTCCCCGCGGGGTTGGTTACGGCCAGGTTGCGGTAGAAACCGCCGCCGGCCGCTCCGCCGGCTTCCCATTTCTGGGCCAGGCCGGCGGAAGCCAGCAGCAGGGTGGCGCTCGCGGCACACAGGAGTCTTCTTGCCATGTCGGTTAGGTAGTGCGCCGCCTAGCGCACAACTCTCATCGCCAGGCTGGTCGCGCCGCCGCCCTGCCGGATGACCAGCGGCACTTCCATCCCCGTCGGTACCCACTCCGGCACCAGGGCGTTGATCTGGTACACCCCCACCTGCCCCGGCGCCAGGCCCGCATAGACCACCGGCAGGCGGACTCCGCCCAGCGTCACGGCGGGCTCGATCAGCGCCAGCGACAGCGGATCCGACGGTCCCGCCGTGCCCGCCTCCACCTCCGGCGACGTCCGCCCCAGCCCGGTCGCGTAGATCACGATTTCGTCGCCGCGGTGCAGCGGGTTGGCCAGCGTCGCCAGTTCCCCGTTCCCCCGGACCACCGTCGCGATCCCCGTCTCCGGCCCCGCCGTCCCGCTGCGGAAGACCGCCGGAGCCGCCGGCATGACCCTCAGGTTGTAGTTGTCGCTCACCCCGCCGGGCGTGCGCAGAACCATCTGCGCGTTGCCGTCCAGGTGAAACGGCAGTTGCGCGTTGATCTGGCGCGGCGAGACGAACAGCATCGGCAGCGCCACCCCGTTCACCGTCAGGCAGGATTCGCCCAGCGCCGTGGGCAGCGGAATCTCCCGCGTCGCCAGGTTCACCGGGCTCAGGTTGCTGCCGAACACGCTGATCAGCCCTCCGGAAGCTACCGCCTCGCCTTCATCGGCGGCATTGACCACCCGCTCGATTTGCGGCGGAGCGACCGCGGCATCGTAATCCCAGGCCAGCACCGTGAAGCCTGAAACGCTCAGCGAGACGATGGCGCTGCGGTTGGCCAGCGGAGCCAGTGTGCGCGTGAACACCGCCTCGGAATCTCCCACCAGCGGCGACTCGGCCGTCCGCGTGGGCCGTATGCCCTCGCCCCGGCTCAGGTCGACCCGCTGGACCACCCCCGGCGCGCTCGCCAGCGCCGAGGTGCTGCGGAACCCGTAATCGTCCACGAAGGCGAACCCCGACGATGCCCCGGTCCCCGATTCCAGTTCCTTCACCCGCACCAGCGACGCGTTCAGCAGATGCCGGTCCGCCACGAACCAGCCGAAGCTCGACGCCGCGTAAGCGCCCGCCAGCGAGGGAAAGTCCTTCCGGTAGGCGGTGAACGTGTCCGCGTTGGCGTCGTACAGCATCACCCCGCCGTCCTCCATCGCCGCCAGGATCTGCGCGCCGTTGGGCGAGGCCGTCAGCACCGTGTTCAGCGGCACCCGGTTCTCGAAGACGCCCAGCGACGGCAGCTCCACCGCTTTCCTCGTCAGGAGATCGATGCGGTCGATCGTGTGGGCCGGCCCGGCCACCCGGCTGGCCGCCAGGATGGCCCGTCCCGAAGCCGCCACCGAGCGCGGATAGTGCCCCGGCGGGAAACGTATGGGCAGTTCCTGCTCCAGCGTGTCCAGGTCGTAGACCAGCACCTGCTGCGCATTGTTGTGCCCGATCAGCAGGTACTTGCGGTCGAAGGTCACGGCCATCTGCGTCGGCCCGTTGGAGGTCCGCAGCGCGGCCACCTGGTGGTGGCTGGAGCCGTCGAACACCAGCACCTCGTTGGTGTCCTGTCTCAGTATGTAGAACCGGTCCCGGACCGGGTCGGCCAGGAGGTCGACCAGTTTCCCGGGTACGTTTACGACACTGCCGCGCTGGTCCGGCTCCCGGGTATTGATCAGAAGCCGCACGCGCGGCGTCACGTTCACCGCCGCGGCGGATCGTATCTCCAGGTACTCGACCGCAGTGCCCTTCTGCTGCTTGAAGGCGCTGCCGTCCACCGTGACGCGAACCGTCGCGGGAGTCAGGCCCGAGGCGGGCGACACCGTGATTCCCGGCGCCGAAACCGACAGGCTGAAATCGGCCGCCTTGCCGCCCGGGCTCACGATGGCGATCTCCTGCGTCATCGTCCGCCGGTCGCAGAAGTTGCCCCGGAACACCAGGTC
Organism: Bryobacterales bacterium; assembly: GCA_020852755.1. Classification (GTDB taxonomy): domain Bacteria; phylum Acidobacteriota; class Terriglobia; order Bryobacterales; family Bryobacteraceae; genus JADZAF01. The sequence goes on along the minus strand of JADZAF010000286.1, from coordinate 8,996 downwards.
TTCCTGCGAGGCGGCCACCCGCGGCTGCTCCGCCAGCCGCCCCACCGGCATCACCACCACGCCGCTGTCGGACACCGAATACAACACCGATCCGTCCGCGCTCAGAATCGATTTCCCCGCCAGGTTCTCGGGCAGCCGCAGCCGCTCCCTCACCGCCAGGTTGCCGGCGTCCGCGATCATGAGCACCGGCGGCGCTGTCCCCGGCTCCACGCCCCCTTCCGGAATCTGGGCGTACAGGATATTCCGGTCCGAATCCATGGCGTGGCTCCCGATGTGCAGCGCGCCGGAAGGGTTCCGGAATTCGGCCACCGGCCAGCCCCGCCCGTCGAACAGGGCCCACCCGGCCGCGTAGTAGCCCCCGTCGCGGGTGACGCTGACTACCCGGGGCCCCAGCGGCGGGCTCGATGTGTAGCCCAGCGAGATCACCTGCTTCGTGTACACCTCGTACCGGAAACGGATCGTGTCCGTCAGCCCGTAAATGTAACGCCCGTCCCCGGAGGCCGCCAGCGAGGCCGCCACGATCTCCGGCGGGAAACTGGGCGGCGGCGCGGGCAGCGTTGCGGCGGTCACCTCGCTCACCGTGCCCAGCGTTTCCAGCGCTCCCGAAACCGGGTCGAACAGCAGAAAATCGGTGGAAGTCGCCACCAGGGCGCGGTTGTCGATGCCGAAGGCCACTCCCAGCGGCGGCGAGCCGAGCGCATAGGTCTGCTTCGTCCCGGCGCCCAGGTCGATGACCGTCAGCGCGTTCGACGGTGAGTTGGGCGCCTGGAAATTGCCGAAATGGGTGGCCACCAGGAACTGCCCGTCGGGCGAGACGGCCAGCGCTCCGGGCTGGGCCGCGACGTTGATCGACCGCCGGATGCTCAGGTCCCCGAGCCCCATCACCTCGATGCGGTTGGCGTTGAAGTTGGCGATGTACAACACGCCCCGCGCTTCGTCCAGCGCGATGTCGGAGGCGTGCCCCCCGATCGCCACCGCCGTTCCGAAAACGCCCGCCCAGGCGGCCGCTGCCCACGCCGCCCACAGCCCTACACCTCTGATCCACCTCATAACCTTGACTCCCTCGCTTACCGCCGGCCGTCCGGCCGGCTTTGCCATTCCGCTCCCGCCGGCGGCCGCGGCCCGGTTCGGAGCCGGACTCCGCCGGGCCGCGTCCCTCGGGAGCGGCATTTTGCGCCGGATGAGCCCGCTTACTCGGCTTTCCGCCGGCGGCGCATCACGATCACACCCAGAAAAATCACCGCCAGTACCGCGCAGATCAGGCGAATCGTTGTGGGATCCATCGTCGCTCTCCTTTCACAATCTCCACCGCCGCCTACATGTTGTTGATCATCGGCAGCAGGTCCCGGATGATTCGAACGAACATCGGGCCTACCGTCACCACGAACAGGGACGGCAGGATGCAGAAAAATATCGGGAACACCAGCTTCACCCCCAGCTTGGCCGCCTTCTCCTCGGCCTCCTGGCGGCGCTGCACCCGCATGTAATCGGAGTGCGCGCGCAGGCTCTGGGCCACGCTCGTGCCGAACTTGTCGGCCTGGATCAGCACCGCGGTCAGCTTCTTCAGCTCCTCCACGGAAGTGCGCTCGCCCAGGTTGCGCAGCGCCTCGGCGCGGCGCTTGCCGGCCTTCATCTCCAGGTTCATCAGGGCGAACTCCTCGCTGATCTCCGGGTGGGCGCTCTCCAGCTCCTTGGCCACCTGCACCACGGCCTGGTCCAGTCCCAGGCCGCTCTCCACGCAGACCACCAGCAGGTCCAGCGCGTTCGGCAATCCCCGCCGGATCTGCTTCTGGCGCCGCTTGGCCGCCATGCGCAGGTACTCGTTGGGCGCGAAGAAACCTACCGCCGTCGCGCCCACCAGCATCATGATCTTGTTGGCCGGGTCGGCCTCCGATGCCGCCACCGCCCCGGCCGCCGCCAGCGGAGCCAGCAGGGCCAGCAGCACTTTCGATCCATACAGCAGCTTGATCGCCCCGGGTTTCCGGAATCCGGCCCGCATCAGCCGGCGCTCCACCACCGTGGCTTCCTTGGGCGAGGCCGGCAGCAGCGATCCCAGCCTGTCGATCAGGTCGTGAAAGACCAGGCTGGGATGCCGGATGGCCGCCTGCTCCAGCTCGACTTCGTTCCCCGTAATGCGGTCTATGGCCGCCCTCGGCCGCGCCCAGACATTCAACCCCAGCGAGGCGAACACGGCCGCCAGCAGCACGAACAGAAGCAGGCTGAAAAGAAAAACCATGCGCTATACCTCGATGGATACGATCTTCTTGATCACTCCGTAGCCGATCAGTTGCAGCCCCACCGCCGCGCCCATCATCATGCGCCCCGTCTCGTCGTTCACGAAGAACAACACGTACTCCGGATTCACCCAGAACAGGACCGCCGCCACGCCGGCAGGAATGGACGAGAGGGCCGTCCCCGTCATCCGCCCGTGCGCGCTGATGGCGCGGATCCGGCCGCGCAGCTTGAAGCGCTCGCGGATCAGGTAGGCCAGCTTGTCCAGCAGCTCCGACAGGTTGCCCCCGGTGCGCTTCTGCAGCAGCACCGCCGAGACGAAGAACTGCACGTCCAGCAGCGGAACCCGGAGCGACAGCTTCTCCAGCGCCACTTCCAGCGGCAGCCCCAGGTTCTGCTCGTCGAAGGTGCGACGGAACTCCCCGCTCAGCGGCTCGCGAAACTCCCGGTGCAGCATTTCCAGCGATACCGAGAAGGCATGCCCCGCCCGCATGGACCGGGCCACGAACTCCAGCGCCTCCGGAAACTGCTCTTCGAACTTGCGCAGCCGGGCCCGCCGTTTCCTCGCCGCGTGCAGAACCGGCAGCGCGCCGCAGGCCGGCCCGAATGCGAAAGCCAGGCGGTGATAGGGCGGCGGAATCATATACCAGGCCAGGTTGAAGCCCGCCAGCGCCAGCGCCAGGCAGCCGTGGATCATCCGCGCCGGATCCCAGCGCAGGCCGGACTGCTCCAGCAGCGTCCGGAGCTGCTCCATCAGCCGGAACTTCCGCAACAGCCGCAGCGCCAGCTTGGTCTCGGTGCCGTCCTCGCTCTTGATCAGCGCCGGGGCCCCCCGCCGGGCTTTCTTCTCTTTCGGACCGGAGGTTCCCATCAGCCGCTCGCGCATGCGCTCGATGTCCTGCTGCTTGCCCGACCGGGTGACCAGCAGCGACACGCACAGCGTTCCCACCAGAACGGCCGCGAAGACCATCAGCACGGCAAGCATCGCGTCAGATCTCCACCACTTCGTCAAACAGGTCCGCGGGCAGCCGTATGCCGGCCGCCACCAGCTTCTCGTGGAACTTCGGCCGGATGCCGGTGGCCGCGAAACGGCCCAGCACCCTGCCTTCCGGCGTTACCCCCCGCTTTTCGAACACGAACAGGTCCTGCAGGGTGACCACGTCGCCCTCCATCCCCGTCACCTCGGTCACGTTGACCACCCGCCGCGTACCGTCGCTCAGCCGCGCGGCCTGCACGAATACCTGCACCGCGGAAGCGATCTGCTGGCGGATCGAGATCAGCTGCATGTTGGCGTTGGCCAGCGAAACCATCACCTCCAGCCGCGAGACCGCGTCCCGCGGGGAGTTGGCGTGAATGGTGGTAAGCGAGCCGTCGTGGCCCGTGTTCATGGCTTGCAGCATGTCCAGCGCTTCCTCCCCGCGCACCTCGCCCACCACGATCCGGTCCGGCCGCATGCGCAGGCTGTTGATCAGCAGCTGCCGCTGCCGCACCGCCCCCTGCCCTTCCAGGTTGGGCGGCCGCGTCTCCAGCCGCGCCAGGTGCGGCTGCTTGAGCTGCAGTTCCGCCGCGTCCTCGATGGTCACGATGCGCTCCTTCGGCGAGATGAAGGCCGAAAGCGCGTTCAGCAGCGTGGTTTTGCCGGCGCCGGTTCCGCCCGAGATGATGATGTTCAAACGCGCCTTCACCGCCGCTTCCAGCAGCTGCATCATGCCCTGGGTCAGCGCCCGGCGCTCCACCAGGTCCGCCGGCATCAGCTTGTCCGTTCCGAAACGCCGTATGGAAAGCAGCGGCCCGTCCACCGCCAGCGGAGGGATGATGGCGTTCACCCGGCTTCCGTCGCTCAGGCGCGCGTCCACCATGGGGGTCGACTCGTCCACCCGGCGGCCTACCTGCGACACGATCTTGTCGATGATCCGCAGCAGGTGCCCGTCGTCGCGGAAGCGCACGCTGGTCAGCTCCAGCTGGCCCTTGCGTTCCACGTACACCTGCCGGTGCGTGTTCACCAGGATGTCGGAGATCCCGGCGTCCTCCAGCAGCGGCTCCAGCGGCCCCAGCCCGAACACTTCGTCCAGAACCTCTTCGGCCACCTGCTGCTTCTCGATCGAGCTGAGCAGCGTGGGCTCGCCGTCGATGAGCGCCATCACCGCCTGGCGCACCTCGCCGCGCACCTTCTGGTTGTCGATCCCGGCCAGGGCCTCCAGGTTGATCTTCTCCAGCAGCTTGCGGTGCAGGGTGAACTTCAATTCCTGGTATTCCGGCTTCAGCGCGGCCTTGTGCCTGCCCGCGTTGCGCAGCAGCCGCTGGTCCCAGGTCAGTTCCTGGCGCCCGGCTTCGGTACTGATCAGCATGCCTTGCTTCTCCCGTTGTGCTTATCGGCTGGATGGAGGCCCGCCACGCCCGCCGCGAAATCTTGTACCGCCCGGGCCAGCGGCGAACTGGCCCGCAGCGCCCCGCCGTCCGCCAGGGCCTGGTGCAGCGAGGCGTAATCGTTCGGAAAACACGCCAGGACCGGAGCGTTGAGGATCCCGGGAATGTCTCCGGCGTCGATTCCTCCGCGCCGCCCCGTGCGGTTCACCAATACCTGGAAACGCTCCTGCCCCAGTCCCAGCCCGAGCAGGAAAGAGGCCGCCCGGCGGGCCAGGTGCAGGCTGGGCAATTCCGCCGTCGTGATCAGGAACACGCGGTCCGAGTGGGTGGCCGCCAGCAGCGCCGTCCGCTCGAAGATCCCGGGCGCGTCCACCACCACCCATTCGTAAAGCGCCTGCGCGTATTCCAGCAGCCCGTGCAGCCGGGCCGGATCCGCGGCCGGCGCCGCGGGCAGTTCCGGTGCGGCCAGCACGTCCACCCGGTCCCGCGCCGTCACCAGCCGTGACCAGCGTTCTTCGTCCATCCGCTCCAGTTCTTCCAGCGCATCGGCCGCTGACAGGGAAGGACGCAGCTTGCACGCGAAGGCCTGCATCCCGTTCCAGGAATCCAGGTCGGCCAGCAGGCCGCGGCCTCCGGTCAGCCGTTCCAGCGCGAAGGCCGTCTGCCAGGCCAGCGTGGAAGCGCCCGAACCCGGCTTGGCGCTCGAGAAGACCAGCGCCTTGCCCCGCCGCGGCTCGGCCTGGCGCTCGCCGGCCGCCATCTTCCTTATCCTCTCGATGGCCTCCCGCTGCGCCTGGCTGTCGAACGGCGCGTACAGGAATTCGGTGGCTCCCGCCCGCACCGCCCGCAGGATCGCTTCCGGATCGTTGTGGCGGTCCAGGGCGATCACGTGGACCTGCGGCCGGAATCCGGCCGCGGACTGGATCAGCTCCACCGCTTTCTCCCGGTCGGAGGAGAGATCCACAAACACAACGTCCGGACGCATCTGCCGGATGCGCACCTCCAGCGTCTGCGCCGGCGGGTAGCCCTTCACCTCACCCAGCAGGTGCACCGCCCGGCTTTCCCCCAGCGCCGCGGTGAACTGCTCGGCCAGGGCGCGCTCGGCCAGAACGGCCAGCCCGGTGAGTTCCCGCCTGCGAGTGGCCCCCCGCTTCACGGCTTCTGCTTTCCCTCCGCTGCCGCGGGTTTCGCCTGCCCCGGCTCCAGCGGGCCCAAAAACTCCCTCGGCATCCGGATCGGCGCGGCCGGTTCTCCGGCTACCGGGTAGGTGATCTCCGGCGTCACCATCACGATCAGCTCGCTGCGCGTCTTGTTCTCCGCCCGGCTCCGGAACAGGGCCCCCAGGATCGGAATGTGAGCCAGCCCCGGGATCTTCAGCATGTTGTCCGTCACCCGGTCGTCCAGCAGCCCGGCGATCAGGAAGCTCTGTCCCAGCCCCAGTTCAATATTGGTCTCCATGCGCCGCGTCGCCAGCGCCGGAATCGTGAAGCCCGCAAAGGTCACCGCATTGGCCATGTCGATGGTCGAGACCTCCGGCTTCACGTAGAGCTTCACGGTGTTGTGCGTGGTCGAATCCGGCAAAAACGTCAACCGGATGCCGAACTCCCGAAATTGAATGGTCACCGAGCCCGCGTTGGCCCCGCCTTGCAGCACCGGGATCGGGAATTCCCCGCCCACCAGGAAGCTGGCCTGCTTGCCGTCGGTCGTCACCAGGTTGGGCTCCGCCAGGATTTGCAGCACGCCTTCGCTCTGCAGGGCCCGGATCACCGCCGTCAGATTCAGGTCCGGACGGAAGGCGAAGATGTTGAGCGCATCGGAGATGTTGAACTCGCTGCTGGTGCCCGCCACGCTGCCCCCGATGACCCCCTTCAGCGTGCTCGGGTTGCCGCTCGAGAACTGGCCCGTGGTCACCCGGCCGGGCGTGTTCAGGGCTCCGGTCGAAAGCAGGTTCACCCCGAACTGCCGCGCCGCCGTGCGGTTCAATTCCGCGAACTTCACCTTCAGCACGATCTGCCGGTCCGCGCCCGCCGGGACCACCCGCAGGTTGTTCACCACGCTCTTGGCCAGCGGCGCCGCCAGGGCCGCCGCCCGCTCCGCCACTGCCTGGCTGCTGACCCGCCCCGTCAGCGCCAGCGCGTCCCGGTTGGCGAATACCTGGATCTGCTCGCCCGGAAAGCTGTCTTTCAGCAGTTGCCGGAACGGCTCCAGGTTCTGTTCCACCGTGACGGCAAAAAAGGTCCGGCCGCCCGCGCGCGACCACACCACCACGCTCGAAGCCCCGAACGATTTCGCGTTCAACAATATCTCGCGCTTGCTGATCGCCACCGCATCCACGATCTCCGGGTTGCTGGTCGAGATGCGCGCCACGTCGGCCGGATAGTCGATGACCGTGCTCTTGCCGACCGTCAACTGAAGCTGTTGGACCTCGGCCTCGGCCCGCGCCCCGTCCGGCGACCCGGCAGCCAGCGCGAAACCCAGGCTCGCCCCGAGAACCGCACGCCTGATCCTTCGCATGTCCATCCTTCGGTTCATGTCCCTACCTCGGCGCCCCTTCACTCGCCTCGTTTCGCCCCGATCACCTCGACCGTCTTCTGGTTCCCGCGGATCACCACGACCTCGTCCGGCGGAGGAGGAGGTGGGGGCGGAGGCGGCGCGGCCGCCGCCGCGCTCTCCGTGCGCCTGGGCTTCGGCTGCGGTTTCGGCGCCGGAGCCGGCTTCCTGATTCCCCGCACTCCGTACAAATCGGCCACCTCGCGTCCCGGCGTCTGCTCCACCTTCTGATCCACCCCGTTCCGCAGCACCAGCTGGATCCGCCCCTCGCTGCCCGCCAGCGTCAGGGTCTCGGCCTGCTCCGGCGTCACCAGCAGCGTGACCACCGGGGCATTGATGGCCTGCCCTTGCGGCTCCGGCTGAATCGTCTGGCCGGCCGAGAGCACCAGGATGTTCTGCAGCACCGTGGTGGTGATGGTGCCTTCATAGTTGGGCGGCCGGCCCGTCACCAGCACGTCCACGCGCATGCCCGGCAGTACGAAACCCGCCACTCCCACTACGTCGTTCACCCGCACCGAAACCGCCCGCATGCCGGCCGGGATGATGGGCGCCAGTCCCAGACCGCTCCCGCGCGCCGCCAGACGGCCCTCCAGCACCGGCTCGTCCATCAGAATGTTGCTCACCAGCGGCCGGTCGATCACCTCTTCGACCTTCGAGAAGCCGCCCTTGGGAAACAGGTTGGCCGGGATGCGGGTCACCTTCACCTGGCTGGGCTTGATGCCCGCCCCCACCGGCAGCGGCTGCGCGGCCACCACCAGGTCCTTCATCTCCACCGGCTCCGCCCGCCGCCCGCTCGCCCGCACCGCCATCTGGTAGAAGATGCCCGATACCACCAGGGCCAGCACCACGCTCATGCCCAAAACCTTCAAAAGCCTGCGGTCCATCTCAATACCTCGTTTCCCCGCCTCAGCCTCTCGCCAGCAGCGCCAGCCATGCCCCGGCCACGATCGCCGGTGCGTACGGGATCGCGGCGGGAGCCGTCGCCGGGCGTCCTTTCCACAGGCGCCGCAGGCGCGCCGCGGCCAGCCAGCCGGACGCCAGCAGTCCCCCGGCGATGGCCGCCAGCAGAGCCGCTTCCATCACTCCCCGGACGCCCAGCAAAGCCCCGAAACCGGCCATCAGCTTGATGTCGCCGCCGCCCATGCCCCCCAGCAGGTGGAAGATGAGGAACACGCCGAAACCCGCCGCGGCGCCCGCCAGCGAGGCCGCCGCGCCCTTCCATCCCCACTCCAGCCCGTGCCAGGCCAGCCCTCCGGCCACCGCGCCTCCCGAAGTCCAGTTCGAGATCCGCCGCCGCCCCAGGTCTTCCGCCAGCGCGGCGACCCCGGCCGCCAGCCCGATCCACAGGGGAACGTTCATCGCACCCCTCCCGGTTCTTTCTTTAGGAGCGCCGTGGCCAGGAAGCCGCCGCGCAGAACGAACTCGAACAGGCGGCGGCCCGACGCCAGCCGCCAGCCCTCCGGCCGCTTTTCCCGCTTCCGTCTCCGGTCTCGCGATACGCTGATCCTGGTCACCCGTCGCTTCTCCACAAGCTCATTCGGCGGAATCCCCGGTTTTGTTTAGGAGCCCGCTCGCCGGGGGGACCGGCACGAAACTCCCGGCCTCTATCCGGGAGTTACTCTGCCTGTCCCCGAAACCCTCCCCGGCCCCTCCCCCCTTGCGGGGGACTGGCACGAAACTCCCGGGCTCTATCCGGGAGTTTCGCTGCCTGTCCCCGAAACCCTCTCCGGCCCCTCCCCCCTTGCGGGGGACTGGCACGAAACTCCCGGGCTCCATCCGGGAGTTTCGCTGCCTGTCCCCGAAACCCTTTCCGGCCCCTCCCCCCTTGCGGGTGACTGGCACGAAAC
>JADZAF010000285.1 GCA_020852755.1 Bryobacterales bacterium | reverse complement strand
CGGCCCCGCCTCCACCGTCACCGGCGCCATGCTCATCAACATGCTGCGCGTCGAAACCGCCCAGCTCCTTCTCGACCGCGGCTGCACCCCCGTGATTCTGCCCAGCCACCAGCTGGTCGGCAGCGCCAGCGCCGAAGAGCAGCTCGAGCGCTTCTACGAGGCCTACCGCAAGAGCCTCGCGCACCTCTACCAGTAAATGCCCGGACGCCTGGAAGCCAAGACCTGCCTCATCACCGGGGCCACCGGCATGGCCGCCGCCGCCGCCCTGCTGGCCGCCCGTGAAGGCGCCCGCGTCTTCGTCGCCGGCTTGCACGAAGAGGACTGCCGTTCCCTCGCCGGCAGCATTCACTCCGCACGCGGCGCCTGCGAGTACCACGCGGGCGATCTTACCCTGAACGAAACCGCCGAGACCGCCGCGGCCCGCTGCGTGGAGATCTTCGGCCGGATCGACGCCCTGTTCAACGTGGCCGGCATCAGCGGCCGCCGCTTCGGCGACGGCCCTCTGCACGAATGCACCGAAGCCGGCTGGGACGCCACCCTGGCCGTCAACCTGCGCAGCATGTTCCTGGTCTCCCGCGCCGTGCTCTGCCGCATGCTCCGGCAGCCGCCCGCGGCGTCCGGCCTTCGCGGCGCCATCCTCAACATGAGCAGCGCCAGCGCGGATTCCCCCCAGGCCCGCTTTTTCGCCACCCACGCCTACGCCGCCAGCAAGGGCGCCGTCAATTCGCTCACCCGGGCCATGGCCGCTTACTACGCGCCCCACAAGATCCGCGTCAACGCCATAGCCCCCGGCCTGGTCCGCACCCCCATGAGCCTGCGCGCTCAGAGCGATCCCGAAATCCTCGAATTCATGAAGACCAAGCAGGCCCTGCTCGAAGACCTCATCGAACCGGCCGAGGTCGCCCGCGCCGCCGTCTTCCTGTTGAGCGACGACGCCCGCGCCGTCACCGGCGAGATCTTCTCCATCGACGCCGGCTGGGCCGTCCGCGGATGATGCCGTCATGAACGAATTACCCCTCCGCACCACCGTCATCGGAAGCTATCCCTTCCCCTCCTGGCTCGAATTCGCCTCCCGCCACCTGCGCCGTTTCGGTCCCGATGACGTTCGCGAGATCCAGGAGGACGCCGTCATCGCCGCCGTGCACGACCAGGTGGCCGCCGGCCTCGACGTCATCACCGACGGCGAGCAGACCCGCCTGGACTTCAACCTCTCCTTCTACGGCTACCTCGAAGGCATCCAGATGGAAAGCGCGCCGCCCCGCCGCTGGGGGCCGCCGGCCCACGATCAGCGCGGCCGCCACGCCATCGCCGGCGAGCTGCGCGCCCCGCGCGGCCTGGGCGTGGTCGAGGAGTTCGAGCGCCTCAAGCGTCTCGCCCCGCCCGGTCCCGCCCTCAAGGCCAGCGTCCCCGGCCCTTACACCCTCAGCGGCCGCCTGGTCCCCAACGCCCAATACCCCGATCGCTACGCCGTCGCCGAGGCTCTGCTCCCCCTGGTGCGCGCCGAGCTGGAAGCCCTGCTGCGCGCCGGCTGCCGCGAAATTGCCGTCGACGAGCCCTCCATGAGCTGCTACGCCCACCGCGAGGACACCACCCGCCTGGTGGACATCTTCAACCGCCTCGTCGAGCCTGTCGCCGGCCGCTGCCGCCTCTCCACCCACCTCTGCTTCGGCAACTACAAAGGCCGCGCCGTCGGCCCCCGGCGCTACGCCCCCATGTTCCCCGCCTTCCTCGACCTCAACGTGGACGAGATCCACCTCGAGATGGCCGGCCGCGAGTTCGCCGAAATCGAAACCATCGCCGCCATCGCCGCCCGCAAGGACGTCGCCGTCGGCATCATCGACGTCAAGAGCTATTACATCGAGTCCCCCCAGGAGGTCGCCCGCCGCGTGCGCCTCTGCCTCGAGCACGCTCCGCCCGGACGGCTGTCCTTCGCCCCCGATTGCGGACTCAGCCAGACCGCACGCTGGGCCGCCCGCCTCAAACTCCACAACCTGGTCGAGGGCGTCCGCATGGTGCGCCGCTCCCTCGGTCTACAATAGATCGCCATGCGACGCGCCGTCCTCCTGCTTGTCTTCGCCTCCCTGATCTCCGCCGCCGCTCCGCCCGCCGGCAACAAGCCCGAGCGCCTGGAGTGGTTCCGCGACGCCGGCTTCGGCCTCTTCATCCACTGGAGCCTCGACAGCCAGATTGGCTCCGTCATCAGCCACACCCTGGTCGGCGCCTCCCCCGATTACCTCCAGCGCTTCTTCACCCTGCTGCCCCGCACCTTCAACCCAAGGCGCTTCGACCCCCATGACTGGGCCGTCCTCGCCCGCCTGGCCGGCTTCCGGTACGTCGTCTTTACCGCCAAGCACCACTCCGGCTTCTGCATGTTCGACACCGCCACCACGCCCTTCAATATCCGCAACACGCCCTATGGCCGCGACATCACCGGCCCGCTCCTCCAGGCGTTCCGCGAGCAGGGCATCGCCCCCGGCCTGTACTTCTCCCCGGACGACTTCCACTACCTCTACCGGCAGGGCAAGGTGATCGACCGCAGCCGTCCCGAAGTCCTCCCGCCCGCCAACGCCCCGCTGCTCAAGCACGACCAGGCCCAGCTCCGCGAGCTGCTCCACAACTACGGCCCCGTCCACGTCGTGTTCCTGGACGGCCCGGCCGAGGGCCTGCGGGAACTCTGCTGGCAGATTCAGCCCGATACCGTGGTCACCCGCGGCGCCATCCAGACTCCCGAGCAGCACATCCCCGGCGTCCCCGCCGACGCTCCCTGGGAGGCCTGCATCACCATGGGCACCCAGTGGCAGTACAAGCCCACCAACGACGTCTATAAATCCGGCGCCGAATTGATCGGAATGCTCATCGAGACCCGCGCCAAGGGCGGCAACCTGCTCCTGAACATCGGGCCCAAGCCCGACGGCGAGATCCCCATCGAGCAGGAAGAGCGCCTGCGCGAGATCGCCCTCTGGATGTTCGTCAACGGCGAATCCATCTACGGGGTGCGCCCCTGGACCGTCACCAACGAAGGCAGCATCTGGTTCACCAAAAAGAAGAACACGGACACCCTCTACGCTTTCGTCACCGGGCCGCGCTGGCCCCTCGGCCAGTGGCGCGACTTTGTCTTGCGCTCCGTCCGCGCCGGCGCCGGCGCCACGGTCAGCGTCCTCGGCCAGTCCGATGAAGTCCTGGAATACAAGCCCGATGTGGTTCCCAAAACCACCTGGCGCCAGGAAGCCGGCGGCCTGCGCATACGCGCCATGCGTGCCCAGCGGCTCTACAATGACCGCCGCTGGCCCAACCCCGTGGTCCTCAAGATCACCCACGCCCAGCCCGGCATGGTTCCACCCGCTGTCACCACTTCGAGCGCCGCCTGGGACTCCGCCTCGGGCGCCGTCACCTTCCAGGGCAGCCTTACCGCCATGGGAAAGGCGGATTCCGTGGAGGTCGGATTCCAGTACCGCCAGCGCAAAGGCGCCACGGATCTCTACGAGAAAACCGAACCGTGGAAGGATACGCCCCTGGTGCGCCGCGCCGCCCCCGGCCCCTACTCCCTGCGCCTTCCCGGCCTCCCCCGCGGCCAGTCCTTCGACTACCGCGCCGTGGTCAAACACCCTCTCCTGACCACCTATGGGGAGGAAAAGGTCTTCGAAACCGGCAGGTGATTCGGCCCTTGCCGCCCCCCGCTCGCAACCCACAACCGGATCTGCTACTCTGCCCTATACCCTGAAGATGAACATCACCATCCTCGTGATGAGCCTGTTCGCTGCCCTGGTCGTTCTCGGCATCATCCTGGGCGCGCGCCAGACCCGCCAGCGGCGCGCCCAGGCCAAGGAATACGCCCTGCGGCGCGGCTGGACCTACACCCTCTCCGACCGCGCTCTCGAGGAACGCCTCCAGGGCCTCGACCCGGAGAACACCTGGACCGTCCGGGACGTCATGCACTCCGGCGGCGCCTGGCTGTTCAGTGCCACAACCGGCGCCAGAAAGGGCCGCTCCTCTCCCAGTACCTCCACCACCTGCCTCGTGGAACGCTCCGCGCCCTGGATCGCCGCCCCGGTCCTGATCACCCGGCGCGTCCCCCTCATCGACAAGCTGCTCCCCGACCGCGTGAAGGACCTCGGCGGCGAGGAGTTCCAGCGCGGCTACGTGGCTGCCTGCGAGGATTCCGAAGTGGCTCGCCGCGCCGTCACCCCCGAGCTCCAGCGCGCCCTGGCGGACCACGACGCCGGCCCCGCCTGGGTCGTCACCATCCGGCTCACCTCCGGCGCCGTCGTAGCCTCCTCCTCCTGGGCCAACACCCCGGAGGAATGGGACTACTTCGTGCGCCTCGCCCAGCGCATCGCCCAGGCCCTCTGATGGCCCGACTCCCCGGGGCGCCGCCCGAAGCCCGCCGAGCCATGACCACGGGGCGCGATTCCCTCGTAGACCCTTCCCCCCTTTCCGCAGCCTTCCCCCTTCTCCGCAATTGACTTGCATCCCGCTCCTGTCATAGAATCCTTCGCCAAGGGGAGGGGATCATGAAGTACCTGGCACTGGGTGTGTTCTTTTCGCTGGCCGTCTTCGCGCAGACTGAACGGGGCAATATCACCGGCACGGTCACGGACTCGACCGGGGCGGTCATCCCCGGCGCCGCCGTCGTCATCACCAACACCGCCACCAATCAGAACGTCTCGGTGGCCACCACCAGGGCCGGCGACTACAACGCCGCCAACCTGGCCCCCGGTGTCTACCGAGTCGAGGTTCTGGCTCCGGGATTCAAGAAGACCGTGCGCGACGGCATCACCCTTACCGCCGCCGGCACCGTCCGCCTGGATGCCCGGCTGGAGGTCGGACAGGTCAGCGAAACGGTCGAAGTGCGCGCCGACGCCGCCCAGGTGCAAACCGAAAACTCCAAGATCACCACCGCCGTCCAGAATAAGCTCGTCGATGAGCTGCCGCTGGTGGTGGGCGGCGCGCTGCGCAGCCCCTTCGACCTGGTCTCCATCACCCCCGAGACCCGCGGCCGGGGCAGCCAGATGGCTCTCGGCGGCGGCCAGGCCCGCGCCTGGGAGGCTACCCTGGACGGCGTCTCGGTGGCCACCAACCGCTCCGCCGACGCCGTCGAGATCGCCTACAACGCTCCCTCCCTGGAAGCCATCACCGAGTTCACCGTCGATACCAACGGCTTCAAAGCCGAGTACGGCCAGGCCGGCGGCGGCATCATGACCTTCTCCTCCAAGTCCGGCACCAACCAGTTTCACGGCGTGGCCTACGACTTCCTCCGCAACGAAAAGCTCGACGCCCGCGGCTTCTTCGCTCCCACCCGCGCCGCCTACCGCCAGAACGATTTCGGCGCCACCGCCGGCGGCCCGGTCTGGATTCCCAAGATCTACAACGGGCGCGACCGCACCTTCTTCTTCTTCTCCTACGAGGGCTTTCGCAACCGCGTCGGCAGCAACGACGTCATCCGCACCGTCCCCACCCCGGAGATGTACAGCGGCGACTTCTCCAACTGGGTGAACCCCGCCAACCAGCGCCTGCAGATCTACGATCCCGCCACCACCCGCCCGAACCCCTCCGGCAGCGGATTCATCCGCGATCCGTTCCCCAATAACCTCATTCCGGCCGGGCGGTTCAGCCCCTTCGCCAAAACCTGGGCCGCCTTCGCCGAGCCCGTCAAGCCCAATCGCGGCGGCACGCCCGGCGCCATCGACTACGTGCGCAACAACTACCTGGCCACCGGCGGCTCCGTCGTCTCCCCCCAGAACAAGTACAGCATCAAAGTGGACCATTCCCTCACCGCCGCCCACCGCCTCGCCTTCTTCTACAACCGCAGCGATTTCAAGCTTGCCCTCGGCCCCGGAGGCGCCCCCGGCCTCCCCCCGCCCCTCTGGGACGGCCAGCTCCAGACCTTCGACACCCAGGCCTTCCGCATGACCTACGACTGGACCATCACCCCGCGCATGCTGAACCACCTCGCCGTCGGCGGCAACACCTTCTTCAAGGTCAGCCATTCGGCCAACGTCGACCAGAACTGGCGGGACCGCATCTGCATGAAGAACGTCCCCGACTGCAACATCAACTTCCCGGCCGCCACCTTCACCGAGTTCACCACCTGGGGCTCCACCTCCTACAACGGCACCGAGCAGCCGCTCTGGTCCATCAAGGAGGACCTCAGCTACATCCGCGGCTCCCACACCTGGAAGTTCGGTTTCTCCTTCCAGTCCCAGCGCGCCAACGGCTACGGCCAGCAGGACATCTCCGGCCGCGCCGGCTTCAGCTTCCTGGGTACCTCCGTTCCCGGCGCCACCAGCTTCAACAGCGGCAGTTCCTTCGCCAGCTTCCTGCTCGGCGAGGCGCACTCCGGCCGTACCGAGACCAACCGCTACGTCGCCCAGCTCTACCGCTACCACGGCTTCTATGTCCAGGACGACTGGCGCGTCTCCCGCCGGCTCACCCTCAACCTGGGCCTGCGCTATGAATTCACCCGCCCCCCCATCGAGGGCGCCGATCAGTACTCCGACTTCACCCCGGACCGTCCCAATCCCGCCGTCAACGGCTACCCCGGAGCGCTGCGCTTCGCCGGCTTCGGCGAAGGGCGCGAGAACCGCCGCAGCCTGGTGCCCGGCTGGTACAAGGGCTGGGGGCCCCGGCTCGGACTCGCCTTCACCCTGGACCAGAAGACCGTCCTGCGCGCCGCCTTCGGCCGCTCCTTCAGCAAGGTCACCGTCGTGACCGGCTCCGGCCATTTCGCCGGCTTCATCGGGCAATACGAGTTCGACTCCGGCGACCAGGGGATCACCCCCGCCTTCAAGCTCGACAACGGCCTGCCGCCCTACCCGCTGCCGCCCCAGATCGACCCTGCCTTCTCCAACAACAACAACGTCCACCACTGGCAGTTGAGCGATGCCGTGCGGGCGCCCGAGAACCTCTACTGGACCCTCTCCATCCAGCGCCAGTTGTCCGCCAAT
This sequence comes from Bryobacterales bacterium, assembly GCA_020852755.1. Taxonomy (GTDB): domain Bacteria; phylum Acidobacteriota; class Terriglobia; order Bryobacterales; family Bryobacteraceae; genus JADZAF01. The sequence continues at coordinate 4,084 of JADZAF010000285.1, read as the reverse complement.
ACCGTGCTCGAGGCCGCCTACAACGCTACCCTCGGCTCCCACCTCCAGACCGGGCTGGTTCGTCTCAACCAGCTGCCCACGCCGGTCTTCGACAGCCTGGTTGCGCGCTTCGGCCCCGCCGAGGCCATCAACATCCTTCGCGCCCCCGTCCCTTCGGCCCTGGCCGACAGAGCCGGCGTCCAGCCGCCCTATCCCAATTTCACCGACCCGAACATCCAGCTCACCACCCGCAACGTCGCCCAGGCCCTGCGGCCCTATCCCCAGTACCTGAATATCGACACCGGCGGCCAGGGCGGCGATAAAAGCGGCCACTCCACCTACCACGCCCTGCTGCTGAAGCTGGAGCGCCGCTATTCCTCCGGCCTGACCTTTCAGTGGAACTACACCCTCTCGAAGCTCCTCACCGATTCCGACAGCTATGACGCCGGCATCAGCTCCCAGGACCACTACAACCGCGGCCTGGAGAAGTCCATCGGCCGTTTCGACCAGACCCACACCCTGAAGATGAGCACCATCTACGAGCTGCCCTTCGGCCGCGGCCGCCGCTGGATGAACGTCGGCGGGGTGGCCAACGCCATCCTGGGCGGCTGGCGCGTCGGCGCCATTCAGAGCTACTTCAGCGGATTCCCCGTCGCGCTCGCGCGCAACAACCCGCTGCCCATCTTCAACGGCGTCACCCGGCCCACCGTCGCCGGCTACGACAACTGGCGCCCGCCGTTGAAAGGCGATGAGTTCGACCCCGCGGTCGACCGCTTCCTGGACCGCGCCGTCTTCCCGGCGCAGCCGGCCGCCTTCGGCAACTCCACCCGTTACAACCCCAAGGTCCGGGCCTTCCCGATGTTCAATGAGAATGTCAGCCTCGCCAAGTCCTTCCCGCTCGGCGAATCCCGGCGCATCGATATCCGCGGTGAAGCCTTCAACCTGCTCAACCGGGTCGTCTTCGCCACCGGCAACACCAACCTGAACTCGAACGTCTTCGGCGTGGTCGACAGCCAGGCCAACGACTGGCGCCAGATGCAGGTCGCCCTGAAGCTTTACTGGTAACGAGCGGCGCCAAGCCCACCCCGGTCAGCGCCGGTCCCCGATCGGCAGGCGGTTTCCCGCGCCACGGCCCTCTTCCGCGTCGCGACCATTTCCCGCGCCACAACCATTCCCCGAACCGCGACCATTCCCCGTGCCGCAACCAATCTCTCGATCCGCGACCAATCTACCGAACCGCGACCATTCCCCGCGCCGCAACCCATCTGCCGCGCCGCAGCCATTTCCCGCGTCTCAACCGATCGTCCGCGCCACAACCAATCCCCGCGTCTCAACCAATCCCCGCGCCACCACCAATCTCTCGATCCGCGACCAATCTGCCGAACCGAGACCATTCCCCGCGCCGCGACCATTTCCCGCGCCGCGACCATTCCCCGCGTCACAACCGATCGTCCGCGCCGCAGCCATCTCCCGCGTCACTACCAATCGCCCGAGCCGCAACTAATCTACCGAGCCGCGACCAAAGGGAGCGGTTCCCCCGCGTACTCTCCGTCACCCCTCCCATCGATCCGCCGGCGGCGGCACGCGCGCCCCCTACCTGCACCGCGAATCGTCCCGGTGTACGTAATAGCGCTTGTAATTCGCCGCCCCGGGCTTCATGCACCCCGAAAGCTCCAGCACTTCCACTTTCCGGAACTCCGTGGGATGGCTCTCCGCCTGCAAAGCGATGTACCCCTCGCCCAGCGGCGCCCCATCCTTCTTCACTTCCGGGTCGAAATGATTCACGGCCCCGCCCCCGACCTGCAGATTGCCGTACTCCAGCACCGTCCTGCCGTCGATCATGTGCCGCACCCGCTCTGACCCCAGCACCTCGATCTCCACCCGCACCCACTCATCCCCCCGGTACGTCGCGGAACTCGAGCTCACGCAATGCGTCTTGGCCATCTCTCCGTTGCGGAAGATCTCCGTTCCCGGCGTGCAGACGTTGGCCGTGGAGCGTTCGCCGGTGGGCCCGCCGCCCAGCAGCTGGGCTTCGATGGAAACGGGGAAATCCTGCTCCCTGCGCATGGTCTCCGGAGCCTGGCAATGCAGCATGACGCCGTTGTTGCGCAGGCCCCAGCCCGGCCCGCCCTTCACCTGCTCGCCCGTGAAACGATACTCCACCGCCACGATGTAGTGCGAGAATTTCCGCTCGCGATAGAACAGGTGGCCGAATCGCCCGCCGAACTCCGTGTACTGGTCGTAGGAGATTTTCAGAACGCCGTTCTCCACCCGGAACGTCCGGCCGTAGTTCTCGCCCGGCGCGAAGCCGGTGATCTTGGGAACCCAGCCGTCCAGGTTCCTGCCGTTGAACAGCTGGATCCACTCCTTGCGGTCCGGGTCGTTCTGAGCGAAAGCCCCGGCGGCCAGCAGCAGAACCGCCGCGGCCCGTACGAAGTTCGTCAACATGTGTCCAGTCTACAACCGGCCGGCGGCGCGCATCCGCAGGGCGCGGCGCCCGCGCTCCCGCCCGCGGCGGCCCGGCCCGCCTTCATCGGCCACACCGCGCCCCGCCGGGTGTTCGGCGCCCCGTCCCCGTTGTTCCCCGTTGATCGTGTTGGCGACCGGCGTGGCCGCGGCGTTGGTTCCGCGCCTGCACACCGTAGCCGTGAGCCGGCCGCTTCCGCCGCCCGCCGGTCAGCGGGCTCGCGAAAGCGGGAACCGGAAATCCTCTGCTCCGCTAATTGCGCAGCGATCGGAATGCCGCGCGCAGCTCGCGGGACATGAGTTCCGGCTGCTCCCAGGCCGCGAAGTGCCCGCCTTTATCGAGCTTGTTGAAATAGATGAGCTTGGGATACGCCTGCTCCGCCCAGCTCCGTGGAGCGGGATAGAGTTCGTCGGGAAAAACGCTCACGGCAGCCGGGACCGAAACGCCTTTGACATTGAAATACCCGAGTTTCCCCCAATTCTCCCAATAGAGGCGGGCGCCGGAAAGCGCTGTGTTCGTCAACCAGGTGATCGTGATGTTGTCCAGGATGTCGTCGCGCGTCAGGCCTTCGTACTCCCCCGCAAAGACGCGTGAGATCAGATCGTAGCTGCGCGCGTCGTGATCGAGGAAGTAAGCCGCCAGGCCTATGGGTGAGTCCGCGATTCCGTACAGGGTCTGCGGCCTCAGACCCATCTGGAACCCGTAGGCGATCCCCTTTTGATACACGAACTGCAAGCGCTCGTAAGCCTCCTGCTCATCGGCTGAGAGGCCCGTTGGCGCCGGCGCGCCGGAAAAGGCCGCCCCGTCAATGTCGGCTGGAAAGATGCCGGGCATGTTGGTGTGAATGCCGAGCAGTTCCGGCGGCGCCTGTACTCCCATTTGATCGACGACCAGCGCGCCCCAATCGCCGCCTTGCGCGGCAAATCTCGTATAGCCCAGGCGCTTCATCAGCACGGTTCAGGCGCGCGCGATGTGGGCCACGTCCCACCCGGTGGTAGCCGGTTTGCCTGAGTGCCCGTAACCCGGCATCGACGGGATCACCACGTCGAACGCATCGGCTGCATTTCCGCCGTGCGCCGTGGGATCCGTCAGCGGATCGATGATCTTCATCTGCTCGATGATCGAGCCGGGCCATCCGTGCGTGACGATCAGCGGCAGCGCCTTTTCTTCTTTCGAACGCACATGAATGAAGTGGATGTCCAGCCCGTCGATCTCGGTGATGAATTGCGGGTAGGAGTTCATCCTCGCCTCGACTTTGCGCCAGTCGTACTCCGTCGCCCAGTAGCGCGCCAGCGCCTGCATCGTCGCGAGCTGCACGCCTTGTGTCGCATCCCCGACCGTTTCCCGCTCAGGCCACCTCGTCGCGTTGATGCGCCTGCGCAGTTCAGTGAGTTCCGCTTCCGGAACCAACCCCTGAAACCGGCGAACCGGAGTCCCATCGCTGCCCATCTGTTGTGCCGCTGTAGGCGTCATTTCCAGTCTCCTTTTGCTTGGTTGAAGCTCGGCCGTTGGGGACCTGGCCGGCCGCGCGCGGAGAACGCCAGGTCCGGGGAATCGACTTCCGCCATGGGCGCGGGTCACCGCCCGCCCGGAGCCGGACCCGGCGCGGAACGGCTCATCCGCGAACCGCTCAGGCGG
>JADZAF010000284.1 GCA_020852755.1 Bryobacterales bacterium | reverse complement strand
CGGCGCCCATGCGGCCGTACAACGAACTGGTGCATCCGGGCCGCTGGCGGGCCTTCATGGAGTACGGCAACGGGATCATCGGGGACATGTGCATCCACATGCTGGACATGGTGCGCTGGATGCTCGACCTGGGCTGGCCGAAGAGCGTCTCGTCGGCGGGCGGCATCCTGGCCAACCTGTCAATGCAGGTGGGAAGAACGCTGGCGTGGGACGCGGCCAAAAGGCGGGTGGTGAACGACGAAGAAGCCAACCGGCTGCTGCGAAGGCCGTACCGCAAGCCGTGGGTGCATCCGGAAGCGCAGCGGGTGTAGGGCAGGCACAGAGCTGCAACACCGGAACTGACGGATCCAAGCGGCGAGTGCACAGTAAGGGGCGCAGCCGGGCCATACCGGCCGGGCCCCGGCAGCCGATGCGCGGTCCGGGGTGTGAACCCGAAGCTGGCGGACACTGCGGACGCGGTTCGAGTGGTCGCACGGCAGCGTGAAACTCCGTGCAGCCGCGACCGGCTTGGGACCGAGCGGGGCACATCGAACTATGGGGCAGGTGTCTCGGCGTTGCAGGAAGGGTCCGTTGCCAGACTGGACGACACCTTGTAGATTGGACGCATGGCGCTCAAACGGATGGACAACGTGGCGATCGTCGTCGATGACCTAGGGGGGACGATTGATTTCTTTCGCGAGCTCGGCCTTGAGCTCGAAGGGCGGGCCACGATCGAGGGAGAATGGGCCGGACGTGTCACGGGACTTGGCGATCAGCGCGTCGAGATCGCCATGATGCGCACGCCGGACGGCCACGGCCGGCTGGAGCTCTGCCGCTTCCTTACGCCGCCTGCCGTCGCGGATCACCGCAAGGCCCCGGTCAACGCTCTGGGCTACCTCCACGTCATGTTCGCCGTAGACGACATCGACGAGACGCTTGCAAGGCTCCGCAAGCGCGGCGCGGAACTCGTGGGCGAAGTAGTCCAGTATAAAGACGCCTATCGGCTCTGCTACATCCGCGGGCCTGAAGGGCTTCTCATCGGACTCGCCCAGGAACTCAACTGAGCGCAAACCGAGTGGGTCGCCGGCGACCCGTCAGCCAAATCCGAAAAACCTGCAGCAGCATACGCCGGGGGTGCGAGCGATGCCGAACAGCAGGTCATCCGCCCACGATCCGTTGCGACCCAATGTGGCGGTTCCCATCCGGGTCGGCCTCCCGATGCATTTCCGTGACCTAGCCGTTTTCGACGCGCGCCTTGATATCCCAGTACGCCGCGTCGATCAGCGTGCGTAGCGCTGCGGCGTTTGTGGCCGTTCCCTGTCTCAGCTTCACATGGCGCATGAGCTTGCCGGCGCCTTCCAACAAGTGAGCCGGATCCGGCAGCGCTGCGCCGTGAAAGAACCCCACGTTTACGTGCGAACGGAATACATTGACGTAGCCGAAGGGCGCATCTCCCAAACAGGCAACGGGGCAGCCGTCATGCAAAAGCTCCCGGACTTCGTCCCCGCACTTTCGCATGACCTCAAACCACTGATGCGCGATAGCTCCCAATTCACCTGCATGCTGTTTCATCCACGCGTCGATGGCGGGATCGCGCTCGACAGCGCCGCTGAATCGCAGCAATTTTGTTCTCATCGTCCTCCACTCTTTTCCTTCGAGGTCTACGGTTATGTATCACCCCACACGAGAAGGCCACTGACTTGTGGCGCCCCGGAGGGACGAAACACCGCAGCGCCCACGGACAGCGAGCGGCTCGTCGGCCAACCGGAACGTGAGTCTTCGCACCTTCCGCATTGAACCATTCGCCCAATCGCCCCGTAGAGACCTTCATGCGACTGCTTCTTTGCGTACTCGCGGGCAGCGGCGGCTTCCTGATGGCCGATGTAACCGGAACCTGGAGCGGCAGCTTCCACTCCGGCGACCGGGAAGGTTCCGCACATTTGATTTTGAAACAGGAAGGCACTTCCGTAACCGGGACCGCCGGTCCGGATGCCAAGGTGCAGCTCCCGATCCGTAAGGGCGTCGCGGGTGGCGATGGCGCATTGACGTTCGAGATCGAAGAGGGTAATTCGGTCATGAAATTCGATTTGCAGGTAAACGGTGACGAGATCTCGGGCGCCATTCAGCGTGAGACGAATGGAGTTGTCCAGAATTCGACCTTAAAGGTTACGCGTCTGGCGGGGGCCGGCATGCAGCAGGATATCACCAGCACGATTACCGCTCTCGACGCTAATTTGTTTGCTTCCTACAATGCGTGCGACCTCGAAACGTTTCGCTCTTACCTGGGATCGAACATCGAATTCTTTCATGACAAGGGTGGACTGACCAACAACGCCGAAGCTGTGGTGGAACTGGTGAAGAGAAATATCTGCGGAAAGATACGCCGGGAGCTAGTGTCGATTGAGGTCTACCCGATTCCAGGCTATGGCGCGATGGAAGTCGGTTCGCACAAGTTCTACGGCCGGTCCGGCGGCAAGGAAACCGGCGGCAAGGCCGCGGCTAAATTCCTGCATATATGGGAGCAGAAGGGCGGGCAATGGAAGCTGACCCGGGTGGTCAGCTATGCGCACTAACACGGAGCCTCTCCCAGGCGGACAGCGTAGGGCGGGCCGGATACAGTCGGAATACCGTCGCCGAACATGCCGCCGCGTTGATCCCGCGGGTGTACGGCCGGCAACAGGCAGGCGATCCGGATGGCCGTGTAGCCGGCTCGCCACTGTGGCCATCGCGAACCTGTCCCGTGTCACCCGAAAGCCCTTGCGGAGGAGGCCGCGGACTTCGCGCTTCTTCTGCGCGGCGGCCTGTTTCTTCTCCGCGGCCCGCTTGGCCATGATCGCCGGGGTCCAGGCGGGGGCGGACGTGTACGTGCAGAAGCCCATCAGCGTGGTCGTGGTGGAAGGCCAGGCCATGCTGGCGGCCGCGCGCAAGTACAAGCGGGTGGTGCACTCGCGCGCCGCCGAACAGGGCTGCGACTGGCTGCCAAGACCCGTCCCGTCGTCATCCTCTTTCCACTCAGCGAAGAGGCAGTCTGTATGAAGTACCGTTGCCGCGGCTTCCGTTCCCCGATCGTGAATCGACAGCCAATGTTCAAGGGTTGGGATCTCTGCCAACCGTGCGTCTTGAACGCAGGATTGGCAGGCTTTCCAATGACGTGATGGTGCGACTGAAAGCCGCGCTGGCTGTCTTTTGCACTCGATCTTCAAAGGTCTTCCGAACGATCCGCGTCTGATCTGGCGGTGTGGTGACGCTCACGCTCCGGCCCGACGGTGCGGGCGGTTGATGTCCGGGAGAGGCTACTTCTTGACGGTTTCGCCCTTGCGCAGGAGGCTGGGGACTTTGCGCTTCTTCTGCGCGGCGGCCTCTTTCTTCTCCGCGGCCCGCTTGGCTTCCAGGTCCTTGGGCTGCATGAGGGCTTCCAGTTCCTTGCGCTCGCGGTCTTCCTTGGCGGCCACTTCCGCCTTGCGCTCGTCCAGGTCCTGAAGCGAAAGCTCAAGGCTGTCGCGGGTGGTGTCGATGGCCTGCGAAAGAACGAACTCGTAGCGGGCGAGGTCCTTGGGCTTGCTTTCCTCGATCTTCTCGAGCTGAGCCAGCATCTCCTTCTGGGCCTTGGCGACCTCGGCCATGCCCTCGGCGATCAGCAGCTTGCGTTTCAGGGCGTCGTCGGCCACGATGTCGATGGCGTCGATGATCTGGCTGTACTGCTCGAGCACATCGTGGGCCAGGGCGCCGCGCCCGGGCTTGTCCGAGGCCAGGATCTGCTGGAGCATGTCCAGCCGCTGGCGGGCGAAGTGTATGTAGAGCTTCAACCGCTCGTTGGGCTCCTGGGCCAGCCGCACCTGGTCGGCTTCGTCGGCGGTCAGGAAATCGCGCTGGGCGGCAAGCGGCATGGCCAGAACCAGCGCCAGCAGGACAAACCGAAGTCTCATTCCCACCCCTCCATGATGCCCAGCAACAGGTCGTCGTGCACCTTCTGGACCCGTTTGGATACGGTTTCGACCAGCGGCCTGTCGGCCACTCCCATGTTTTCGCTCAGCCCTTCGAGTCTCTTCAAAAGAGCGCGGGTCTTGACCTCGGCTCTCTTGAAGTGCTTCGAATTCCGGGACGGGTTCTTGCCGGTCTCCTTGAGGGAAGTGAAGGCCAGGTCCACCGATTCGGCGATCTCGTCCAGGAAACGGCGGGTCTTTTCCAGATCTCCCGCATCGTAGGCCTGACGGGCGGAGTTAAGCGCGTCTTCGGCGTTTTCCAGGGCCTTGCCGGCGCGCTTTTCCAGGTTGGATTCGGCGCGCGCGCGGTCCAGATCGGCCCAGGCGGCCGCCGGCAGCAGGAGGATCAGGCACAGAAGCTTCATCGCTTGCTCAGCTCCTTCTGGATCACCTTGATGCGCTGCCGGGCCTTGAATTCCTCATCCGGATTTCTGCCCTGGCTTGAAGCGAGAAAGCGCTGGTAACTCTCCAGGGCGGGCTTGTACTGCTTGTTCTTGTCCAGGATGAGGGCCCGGAAATAGTGGTGCGCGGGCATATCTTCGCCCAGCGCCTGGGCGCGGTCGAGGGCGGCCAGGGCCTGGGGCCAGTTCTCCAGCAGGATCAGCATGGCGGCCAGCTCGTTCCAGGCTTCGCGGGACTCGCCCTTGATCTGAGTAGCGGTCCAGAACTGGCGGGCGGCCGCGTCGAACTTGCGCTGATCGCGCAGCACGCGCCCGTAGATCATGTGCAGGTCGTAGTTCTTCGGATCGGCGGCCAGCGCCTTTTCGAGCTTGGGGGCAGCTTCATCGAAGCGTTTCAGTTCCACCAGCAGGCCGGCCGAGCGCTCCTGCGCGGCCTGGTTTTCCGGAAACTGTTCGTAAATAGCGATGGCCTCGGCGCGCTTTCCGGCTTTCTCCAGCAGCTCCGCCAGCTCGAGCAGCGCGTCGCGGTAGCCGGGGTCCAGTTCGGCGGCCTTGCGAAAATGCTCCTGGGCCTCCGGCAGCCGGTCCTGACGGGCCAGGGCGCGGCCCAGGCCGAGCTCGGAGGCGGCCGATTTGGCGTCCAGTGCCAGGGCCGCGCGGTAGCGGGCTTCGGCTTTGGCGTAATCCTCCGTGGCCAGCAGGGCCTCGGCGGAGTAGAACTGCGGGCGGAACTCGCCGGGCTTCAGCTCCGCGGCGGCGTTCAGGTGCGGGGCCGCCTCGCCGGGTTTCTTTCCGCGCAGGAGAAGCATGCCCAGGTTCAGCTCGGCCTGGTAGAGGCCGGGCTTCAGCTCCAGCACTTTGCGGTAGTGGGGGATGGCCTCCGCGTCGCGGTCCAGCAGGCTCAGGGCCAGGGCGAGGTGGAAGTAAGCGGTGTAGTCTTTGGCGTCGGCCTCCACCGCCCTGGTGAAGGATTCCACCGCCTGGGGGTAGTTCCCGGCCTCCAGCGCTTTGCGGCCCTCGTCGTTGAAGTCCGCGGCCAGCAGCAGCAATGCCAGGAAAAGGGCCATCTTTTCCTTATTTTACCGCCAGCACCTCGCGCAGAAACCTGCCTGTATGTGAATTCGGGACGCCGGCCACCTGCCGGGGAGTGCCGGCGGTTACAAGATAGCCGCCGCGCTCGCCGCCCTCGGGCCCCAGGTCGATGATCCAGTCGGCGGCCTTGATGACGTCCAGGTTGTGCTCGATCACCAGCAGGCTGCCGCCGCTCTCGATCAGCCGCTTGAAGGCGTGCAGCAGCCGGGCGATGTCGTCGAAGTGCAGGCCGGTGGTGGGCTCGTCGAAGATGAACAAAGTGCGGTCGCAACTGGCCTGGGCGAGGTGGGCGGCCAGTTTCACCCGCTGGGCTTCGCCGCCGGAGAGGGTGGTGGCCGATTGTCCCAGCCGCAGGTAGCCGAGGCCCACCTCGGCCAGCACCTTCAGGCGGGAAACGAGGCGAGGCGAGCTGGAGAAAAAGACGATGGCCTCCTGCACGGTCAACTGGAGCACTTCGTGAATATTGAGCCCGCGATAGCGCACATCCAGGATGGCGCTCTTGAAGCGGGCGCCCTTGCACTCCTCGCAGACCAGGGAGACGTCGGAGAGAAACTGCATCTCGACGGTCACGGTCCCGTCGCCCTGGCAGGTTTCGCAGCGGCCGCCGGGGATGTTGAAGGAGAAGTGCCCGGCGGTATACCCGCGGCGCTGGGCTTCGGGCGTGGAGGCGAACAACTGCCGTATGAGGTCGAAGGCCTTGATGTAGGTGACCGGGTTGGAACGGGGCGTGCGGCCGATGGGCGACTGGTCCACCATCACGGCGCCCTTGAGCCACTCGGCCCCGGCCACGCGCGTGCAGGTTTGCCGGACCGGTTCGAAGAACTCCTGCTCTTCCCCGGTTTCCTCCTTCTTCTTGCGGCCGAGGCGCTGCTCCAGGGCGCGGTAGACGACGTCGTGCACCAGGCTGGACTTGCCCGACCCGGATACGCCGGTCACCACGACCATCGTCCCGAGCGGGATCTCGACGTCGATCTCCTTCAGGTTGTGGGCCCGCGCCCCGAGGACGTGGAGAGTGCGGCCGGGCACGAGCTTGCGGGGCGGCATGGGGCTTCCCACTTCCAGTTCGCCGCGCAGGTAGCGCCCGGTGAGAGAGGGAAACCCGTTTCCGGCCAGGCGCCGGTAAGAACCCTGGTAGACGATGCTGCCCCCGTGCTCGCCGGCGCCCGGGCCGAGGTCGATGATCTGGTCCGCCGCGCGCATGACGTCGCGGTCGTGCTCGACCACCAGGATGGTGTTGCCCAGCCCGCGCAGTTCCTCCAGGATGCGTATGAGACGCCCGGTGTCGCGGGCATGCAGGCCGATGGAGGGCTCGTCGAGCACGTAGCAGGCGCCCACCAGGCGCGAGCCCAGGCAGGTGGCCAGCTGGATGCGCTGGGCTTCCCCGCCCGAGAGGGTGGCGGAGAGGCGGTCCAGGGTGATGTAGTCCAGGCCGACATCGTCCAGGAACTTCAGCCGCTGGCGGATTTCGACCAACACCTTGTCGGCGATGGCCGTTTCCTCGGGCGACAATTCGAGGCTGTCGAAGAAGGCGTGCGCCCCGGCGATGTTCATGCGCACGACGTCCGCGATGGTCTTGCCCGCCACCCGGACATTGAGGGCCTCCTGGCGGAGCCGCGCGCCCTTGCACTCGGGGCACAGGGCGTAGCCCCGGTAGCGGCTGATGAAGACACGCACGTGCAGCTTGTACTTCTTGGTTTCGAGGTAGTCGAAGAAGTCGCGCACGGCGGCCATGACCGCCTCGGATTCCTTGGCGGTGAGATCGCAGAAGCGGACGTCGAAACGGACTTTGCCCCGGGCGCGGCGCTTGAAGTCGGCCAGCCAGGAGCGATAGCGGGGCTTGGTCCAGGGATCGATGGCGCCGCGCTCCAGCGACCGGGTCCGGTCGGGGATGACCAGGTCCATGTCGAAGTCGATGGTGTTGCCGAAACCCTGGCAGCGGGGGCAGGCGCCGTAGGGGTTGTTGAAGCTGAACAGCAGCGGCTCAGGCTCCACAAACGGAGTGCGGCAGGCTTTGCATTCGAAGCGCTCGCTGAAACGCAGGCGCTCGCCGCCGGAGGCGCTTTCCAACACCGCTTCCGCCGCTTCGTGGTAGCAGATCTCGATGCTGTCCACGACCCGCTGGCGCAGATCGGGGGCGATGGCGATGCGGTCCACCAGGATGAAGACCGGCCGGGTGAAATCGACCTCGAGGAGCGATTCCGGGGTGGAGAACTCGAAGGTGCGGCCGTCTTGATAGAGGCGGCTGAAGCCGCGCTTGCGCAGGTCGAACAGGCGGTCGCGCAGCGCCTGAGTATGGGATTCCCCGGTGTGCGCCAGCGGAAACAGCACATACCAGCGGGATGCTTCAGGCAGGGAAAGCACGCGGGCGGCCACCTGGTCCACGGTGTCCTTCTCGACGCGCCGGCCGCAGGACGGGCAGAAGGTGCGGCCCACGCGGGCGAACAGCAGCCGCAGGTAGTCGTAGCATTCGGTGGAAGTGCCGACAGTCGAGCGGGGGTTGCGGGTGGTGTTCTTCTGCCGTATGGCGATGGCGGGGGCGATGCCGCCGATCTCGTCGACGGCCGGCTTCTCCATGCGCTCCAGGAACTGGCGGGCGTAGGCGGAGAGCGATTCGACATAGCGCCGCTGGCCCTCGGCGTAGATCGTGTCGAAAGCCAGGGAGGACTTGCCCGACCCGGACACTCCGGTGATGACCGTCAACTGGTTATGGGGAATGTCCAGGGAGATGTTCTTGAGGTTGTGGACCCGCGCCCCGCGGATCGCGATGAACTCTTCCACGGATCAGAAGCCATTATAGCAGGCGGCGGAAAGCCGGTTCTCAGTCGCCCTTGAGGGTCACATCCACGGTGGCGCCGCCGGGGAGGAGGGTGGCGGGCAGACGCTTCAACCTGCCGTTGGCGCGGACCTCGATGAGGTACTCTCCATGGAATCCGCGGATTGCGCAAGTCCCATCCGAAGCAGTAGTTCCGTCAGCATTGCTCCACCACTGGTTGAATACCAGATCGCGGTATGACCGCAGATTCGGTTTCTCGGACCAGTCCTTGCGGTACATGGCGCACTTCGGCTTCCAGTGGCTGCCTTCCCAGAAACCCCACATCAGGAAGCCGGTGGCGGCGGCGTGGCTGAAGACGGCGGTCAGGAAATCCCGGGTGTAGTCGGCCTGGGTCTGCTCGTCGTTGGTGTCGACGTCGAATTCGGTAATCTGCAAGGCCTTGCCGAACTGCGCGAAGCGATCCAGCCGCCGCAAAACCTCCTCGGGCGGCGTCACCCTGGGGCCGAAGTGGCCCTGCAGGCCGATGCCCTCGACCGGCGCGCCCTGTGCGATCAGGTACTGGATGGTTTCAAAGTAGTGGTCCTGGTGTCTGGTGTCGTGGCCGGCCAGAATGTCGTAATCGTTGATGTAGAGTTTCGCCCGGGGGTCGGCCTCGCGGGCAGCCTTGAACCAGTCCGCCATGACCTGCCTGCCCAGAATGTCCATGAAGTCGTGGTTCGAGTAGGGCTCGTTGACGACATCCCACTCGACCAGCCTGCCGCGCATGGCGCCGGCCGCTTCCAGCACGTGGTCGCGGATCACCTTGGCGAGCGACGGCGGGTCGTTCCTGACGCGGACGGCTTCCGGCACCGGGGTCCAGCGCCAGGAGGGCCACACCAGCACATGGCCGCGCACCGGCAACCCGTTCTCGTTGAGCCAGTCCACGGCCTGAATCGCCACCGGACGCTGCTTTTCATCGGCCCACTGCGGCCACTTCAGCGCGTTCTCCATGACGGCCTTGTTGAACAGTTCCACTACCGCCTCGCGATATTGGCGGGCCTCGTTCTGGGGAACGCCCCGCGCCCTTCCCACCAGCAGCGGCGCGTTGATGCAGGCGCCGAAACCGAACCCGTGCCGGCGCATGCGCACGGAGACGGAAGCGCCGTTCACCGGCTTGCCGTTCTCGTCCCTGACCCTCACGGTCAGGCCGGACTTGCGAATCCTCTCGATGCGGTCCCGGGCGGCGCTGCGCCAGGCAGCCGAGGGCTCGGCGCCCTCGTAGGAAAGGCGGGTGGTGGGAAGTTCCTCGATGCGGGCTGTATTCCGGTAGTTCGAGAGTCTGACCGCGGTGATCTCCAGGCTCTGCCGGCGCGATCCGACCAGGAAGGACAGTTCGCCCTTTTCGTAGTCGCGGCGAACATAGAAGGGGAACTGAAAGCGGGCGGCTTCCCTGCCCGCCTCCGCCGGCATGTCGAGGGGGCGCGACCAGGGCGTATCGCCAGGTTCGAACCGCACGATGACCTCGACGCGCTCCGAACCGGCGGCTCGCAGCGTGAACTCGGCCAGAAGGAGATCGCCGGCCCTGACCGGTCCCTCGGCAGCCGCCGCCACGCGAATGGCCTCGGCCCGCGGGCCGGGCGTTTCCACGCGAACACGCAGCGCGCCTCCGGCCGTTTCCAGAAGTCCGGCTCCGGGCGGGGACGTGCGCAATTCGAAGCGGCTCGCGGCCGAAGTATCCAGGAGCACGACAGCGTCGGGCGCGGCCGGCAGGAGGGCCGCCAGCACCGGAAGGAGCGTGAATCTCATAAGCGCTCCGGAGTCTTTTTCCTGGGCACGCCCTTGGGATGGCAGTCGAGGCACTTCACGAAGTGGATGTTGTGTCTGCTCTCGGGATTGCGAAAGGTGGTGTCCATCTTCTCGACGTCCAGCCCGCAGTTGGAGAGGCGCGGGTGGCAATGAGCGCAGGACGCGCGGGTCTTCTGCCCGTGCCGGTCATGGCAGGCGAGGCAGCCGATGCCCTCGTGAACGCCGGTGGCGGTGCGGTCGTCACCCGAGCCCACCTGCATGCCCGCTTCCGGCGCATGGCACTGATAGCAGAGGGCCTGGCGCGGATCGGGGCTCATCTTCACCACTCGCGCGCCTTCCAGCATCACTGGTAGGGGCAGCCGGGACACGTCGATATGACTCAGGCCGCGCCGGTCGAACAGGGCCAGCGAGGGCCGGTTCCGTTCCTGCTCGGGGCCGCGCACGCGTCCTTCGGCCCCGGTCTTGAGCAGCGGCGAGCCCTGGCGATGAACCTGGTGGCAGGCCAGGCAGGGGATGGCGGGCCAGCCGGCCACTTCCGGCTTCGCCAGCTGCCAGGGCCCGGCCGTATCGAGCGGCGTCACCAGGGCCGCGATGGGTCCTTCGAAATGCATGCCATGGCAGCGCAGGCAATCGTCCGTCAGGAGACGCTTGCGGTTGTGGGCCTTGTCGACGAAGATGCGCGCGTAGGTGGCGCTGTGCGGGCCGGACTGCCACTGGGCGAACTCCTGGCGGTGGCAGGAACGGCAGCGCTCCACCATTCCGGGCACATCGATATTGCGGAGCCGCACCTGGTCGGGGGCGTCGCCGCGCACGTGGACTGCCAGCCGGTGGAAGTTGGTCAGGTGGAAACCGGCGTCCAGAGTCAGGGCGCCGCCGTGGCATTGTTCGCAGTCGATGCCCCGGTGGCTCGAGGAGACCCAAAGGTTGTAGGTGGGGCGGATTTCGTGGCAGCGGCTGCACGACTTGCCCGCCGGTCCCGACGACGAGTAGAACCAGCTGGCGCCGGGCAGCAGCAGAAGGAGAATCAGAACGGCCAGGGCAGCGCGGGCGCTCCGCGATCCCGGCAGCCGGAACCTCATGAGCGCATCCTCGTGCCTTTCCAGGTTTTCACCAGGTGGGCGGAAGCGTAATAGGCGAGCGCCATGATGGTGAGCACCGGGTTAAAACCGCCGTTGGTAACGTGCACGCTGCCGTCGATGACGAAGACGTTATCGACGTCGTGCACCTGGCAGTACCTGTTCACCACCGAGGTCCTGGGATCGCCGCCCATGCGGCAGGTGCCCGCCTGGTGCTGGCCGCCGCTCAAGCCCGGACCCGGTACGACGGTCCATGTGTGTATGGCGCCGGCCTCCTTGAGCCAGGCCTCGGCTTTGCCGGCCATGTAGCGCGCGACCTCCAGGGTGTGCGGATGCTTCCCGCCGGAGAGGCGGGCTACCGGAATGCCCCAGTGGTCCTTGACCACCGGATCGACTTCCACGCGGGAATCGAACATGGGCATCTCCTGCACCGGGCCCATGACCGACATGCTGCGCCGGTACCATTTCCGCATGAATTCCTTGTGGCCCCTGCCCCAGCGGCCGGCGCTGCGCGGAACCTGGGCCACGAACTGATAGGGGAGGCGTATGAACTCGTTGGCCAGCATGCCGCCGCCGGCGAGGCCGGGATTGCCGTGGTTGTAGTCGCAGACGGCGATGCCGGCGCCGGGGCCCTGATCGTCGTAGAGTTCGAAATCGAACAGGCCCGCGGCGCGCGGGTACGTGTGGCCCTGAAGATTGCGGCCCACCCAGTCGTGCCGGTTGCCGAGGCCCTTGGGAAACAGCCGGCTCCGGGAATTCAGCAGCAGGCGGGCGGACTCGATGGCCGCGCAGGAGACGACCACCAGATCGGCGGGCTGCTCCCGGTACCTGCCGCGCGCGTCGAAATACGCCACGCCGGCGGCGCGGCCGCGCTCGTCCAGGAGGACCTGGCCGGCCACGCAATCGCAGCGCAGCTCGCAGTTGCCGGTTTTCAGAGCCGCGGGAATCACCGTGTTCTGCGTGCCGCACTTGGCATCCACTTCGCACGCGAAGCCCACGCACCAGCGGCAGCGCATGCAGGCCGGGCGGCCGTTGTACGGCACGCTATTGCGCAACATGGGGATGTCGAAAGGGTGCAGGCCCAGGCGCAGGGCGGCTGGCCGCAGCACCTGGCACTCGCGGTTGGGCGGCAGCGGGGGCATGGGCAGGGGCCGCCGGCGCGGCGCTCTGAAGACATTGCCGGCATCGTCGCCGGAAACCCCGATCTCCCATTCGGCCTTTTCGTAATACGGTTCCAGGTCCGCGTAGGAGAGGGGCCAGTCCTCCAGCGTGCTGCCGGGCACGGCTCCGTAGGTGGAGCGCATGCGGAAGTCCTTCTCCATGAAGCGCCAGGCCATGGCGCCGTAGCTGGCGGTGCCGCCCCCTACGCAACCGGCGTTGTTGTGATAGCCGGGCTCGCTGGCGCGCAGGGTGCGCTCGCGGCCGCTCTCGTCGACCACCACGCGCGGATGCCGTTCATCGTCGGGGCCGAAAGCGTTGCCCAGGACGGTGGTGCGCTGGTTGCGCAGGTCGTCCTTGCGGCAATCGTAGGCCGTTACCCACGATCCGCGCTCCAGCAGGACCACCCGGAGCCCGGCCTGCGCCAGTTCCTTGGCGACGATGCCGCCGCCCGCTCCCGAGCCGACCACTACGGCATTGACCCGTTCCAGCGCCACGGCCCCTTACCCCCGTCCCCTGGTGAGATCGTACTGCTGGCGGCCGCGCACGGGCCTCGGCGGCACGCCCAGCATGCGCCAACTGGCGTAATCGCGGTTGCCGCCGTGGCGCGGGTCGCCGTAGAAGCCCTGCATGGCATGAGCCAGGATGGCGTTGAAGAAGGCCGTCTCCTTCGTCTCCGCTTCCTCGAGCACGGCCACCTGCCGTTCGGAAGCGAGGCTGGTGAAACGGTCCTGGAACATCGCCCGGGCTATCTCATCGACACGGACCAGGCCGCGGCGGTAGAGATTCTGCTGGCGGCTGTGAAAGCCCGCCAGTTGCCGGTCGATGTAGTTGACCACGCCGGCCTCGCGCCCGCCCGCGTCCTGGTCGGCGGGAATGAGCTGTTGGCAGATCTGTTCCACGAGAAATGCCTCTTCCAGGGTGAAGAAGCGCCAGGGATTCTGATTGCGACGGCAGCCGCTGAAAGTGGCCGCCGCCGAGGAGACGCCCGCCGAAAGAAACCTGCGCCGCTTCCAAGGGCTGGCAGACATAATGAGGACTATACCATCGTTTTTTCGTTTTTCCGAAGGGTCCGGGTGATGAACCGCCCGCTGCGTCCGCGGCTCGGAAACGGCGTTCCGCGGGCCCATGTCACTCGCTTCGGCCTTGAACGGGGCATGGAAGCCGGCAGCGCTCCATAATAGAGAGAGTGGCGCGGTTTCTCCAGTTTCTCCGCCGGGCTCTGCGAAGCCGGCGCAAGTACCAGATCACGCGCGGCGGGCTGCTGTTCGTTCTGGCGGTGCTGCTGGTGGGTATCGGCGCGGTGGTCTCGGCCAATAACCTGCTGTTTCTGATCGAGGCCGCCATGATCTCCACGCTGCTGGTTTCCGGCCTGGTCAGCCGCCTGTCGCTGGCGGGATTGCAGCTCGATTTCCAGGTGCCGGAGCACGTATCGGCGGGCCGCACCGTTGCGGCCGCCGTCTACATACGCAATTTGAAGCGGCTGATGCCCTCCTTCTCGGTGCAGATTACCGGGCGGGTCGATCCGTTCCTGAGCGCCCTTTCGGGCATGCCGCCGATCCTCACGTCGGGCGTGTATTTCCCTCTGGTGCCGCCGCGAGCGGAACTCGAAGAGCCCGTGGACGTGCAGTTTCAGCGGCGCGGCGCGCACCGGCAGAACAGCTTCGCCGTTTCGACCAAGTTTCCTTTCGGCTTCCTGGAGAAGTCCGTGCTGGTCACCCTGCAGCGCGAGATCGTGGTGTATCCCTGCCTGGATCCCCAGCCGGGTTTCGAGGAACTGCTCACCGCCCTGACCGGCCAGATCGAGGCTTACTACCGCGGGCTGGGAAGAGACTTCTACCGCATCCGGCCCTATGAAGCCTTCGAGAGCGCGCGGCACGTGGACTGGAAAGCCACCGCCAAGCTGGGCGATTTGCAGGTGCGCGAGTTCGCCCGGGAGAAGGAGCGCTCGATCGAGATCTTCCTGGACCGGGACGTGCCTTCCGGGCTGGAAGCCTGGTTCGAACGGGCGGTCGACTACTGCGCCTTCCTGGCCTGGAGGCTTTCCGAGCGCGGGATGGGGGTGTGCTTCCGGTCGCAGGATTTCGAGATCCGGCTGCCGGAGGAAGGGGACATCTATACTATCCTGAAGTATCTGGCTTTGGTGTATCCGTTGAGAGGGAGAGTTGCTGGGCCCCCGGTTGAGGAATACAGTTTTCAGGTTGCGTTCACGGCGGATCCGGACCGGTTTGCCGACCTGGGCTGGAATCCGGCCGGCCTTCTGGGCCCTGACGCTCTGCCTGCCGTCGCCGGCGCAAGAAGCCCTGCCGCCGGTGAGGACCACGCTCACCATCGTTGAGCGCATCACGGCGGAGACGCCGGGCAACCTCTCGGCCCTGGGAAAGGAGGACATCGGCGCCACGCCGGGGGTAAACCTGGACGACCGCCTGCGCGGCGTTCCGGGGTTTTCGCTGTTCCGGCGCTCCTCCAGCCTGGTGGCGCACCCGACCACGCAGGGGGTCTCGCTGCGAGGCACCGGCTCCAGCGGGGCCAGCCGCACGCTGGTGCTCTCCGACGGCATACCGATGAACGATCCCTTTGGCGGCTGGGTGTACTGGAGCCGCTTTGCGCCGGAAGAACTGGAGCGCGTGGAGATCTCGCGGGGAGCCTCGACGAGCGTGTTCGGCGACCGCGCCCTGGGCGGCGTCATCGCCCTGTTCTCGCGCCATCCGGAAGCAGCCCGGGTGACCGGGCGCTACGAGGGAGGCAGCCGGAGCTCGCACGACGTTTCCGCTTCGTACATGAACCTGTGGCGCTCGCTGGCCCTGACGGCACGCGGGCGCGGGTATACGACGGACGG
>JADZAF010000283.1 GCA_020852755.1 Bryobacterales bacterium | reverse complement strand
GTGCCGCTCACTCCGCAGGGCAAAGCCTACGACAGCTATGGAGACGTCTCCCCGGACGGGCGGCGGCTGGCTTTCGCGCGCACCGAAAACCGAAGCACGGGCATTTTTGTCGGCGCCGTCCAGGGCGGCGAGCCGCGCCGGCTGACCGAAGCCCCGTCGACGCTCCCCCGCTGGTCCCCGGACGGGCGGTGGATTGCGTTCAGCCCCAGCCGCGGGTTCACCGGCGGCATCTGGCTGATCCAGGCCGGCGGCTCCGGCCTCCGGCGCCTGACCGCGACCGGGAGCTTTCCGGTCTGGTCACGCGACGGAAGAAGCGTGGGTTACATCGACCTCGGTCCGGACGGCGTGCAGCACACCCTCAGCGTTTCCCTGGCCGGCGGCCAACCCCATCCGCTCGGGTCGCTCCGTTTCGAAGGATTCAACAACCCGTTCGACATATCTCCGGACGGGAAGCAGCTGGCGAGTTCCGGCGTAATCCACCTCTCTTCGGAAATCTGGCTCCTCGAGCCGCAAGGCGCAAAGACGCCCTGACCGGTGTTCCGGAGGAAGCTCCGGACCCGGGATCACCCCGGGCCCGGAGACCCGCCGGGGGTGGATGGCGTTCCGGTTTAATCCGCGTACACTGCACCGGAACTCAGAAACTCGTCCACCGTCAGCACGCCGTTGCCATCCCGGTCGGCGCTGTGTAACGCGGCCCGGTTGCCGTGCCACTCGTTGCCCTGGATCCGCCCGTCCCGGTTCGTATCCATCAGGTTGAAGCGCTGCTGCCGGTCCCAGGCCGTGCCCCGGTAGAAGAATTCCTGGGCATCCACCACGCCGTTACGGTCCGCGTCCAACTGGGAGAAGGACTCCGCGGAACCGCGCCATTCGTTGCGGCTCAGCACCCGGTCGTTGTTTGTATCCAGTTCACTCAGGAACAACCCCCGGTCACGGTCCATGAATTCGTCCTGACTCAGGACGCTATCGAAGTTGCGGTCGAGCAGGTGAAACAGCCGGTTCTCCGACCGCCATTCCGTACCTTCCAGCACGCCGTTCCGGTTGGTATCCCAGGCGCGGAAACGCTGCTCCTTCTGCCAGCCGGTTCCACGAGTCAGGTATTCACGGGCGATGAGCGTACCGTCGCCGTCCTGGTCGAGCTGGTCGAAGGTGGCGAATCCCCCCGGCCATTCCGATTCCGAAATGGTTCCGTCGTTGTTGGTATCCAACTGCTTCAAGCTGACCGAAGCCAGGTTGTCGAACTCCGCGCGGCTGATGCTCGCGTCGTGGTTGCTGTCGAGTTCGTCGAAGACCTGTGAATTGTACGGCCACTCCCAGTTCTCCAGACGGTTGCTCATGTTTTTGTCCAGGCTGCTGAACCGGTCGCCGCGAGCCCGCCTGGGGCGTGCCGCCGCGCGGTACTCGTACTCGTCGCTGGAGATACGGCCGTCGCGGTCCCGGTCCAGCCGGTTGAAGGCCCGGCTGTTGCCGTGCCACTCGTTCCGTTCAATGGTTCCGTTGCGGTCCAGGTCCAGGCGCTGGAACCGGTCCGCGCTTTGAGCCCACAGCGTGAAGGGCGGGACGCAGGCAAACAGGGCGGCGAAAAAGAGCGTTCGGTTACGAAACATACATTGTTCCCCCTTTCCGATGAAGCGTAGCGCTGCTTACGTCAATGCAATTGGGAGCCCAGAGGATGGCCGCCCCCAGCCGCCGGCCTTGAGCAGGGGAAAGGAGGACTTGAGAATGGAATGGCGCCGGGGGCAAGCGTGACGGCTTGCCCCGGCTTGCCGGGCTACTTCTTCTTCGCCGGCGCTTTCTTTGCGGCTTTCTTTGGCGTTTTGCAGGCCATAAGATTCTCCTTTTCAAGCGATCTTACACCAATTTCAGAGGATTGGACTCATTACACCGAAAAATTCCGCCGGCGGCCGCCTGGCGCCGCCGGCCGCCGGCGGCTCCGTTGGCCCCTCGCTTGCATTTTCACCGTAGGCAGCGCAGCGCATGCTGCCTGCCGGTGGGAGGCGGCATGGCCGACGCTTACCGTGAGAAAACGACCCTGGCGGAACGCTCGACCGCCGATCTCGTTCGGGACATTATCGGCAGCGTTCAGGAGATCATCCGCTCGGAGGTTCGCCTGGCCGCCGCCGAAACCCGCGAGAAAGCCGTCGATGCGGGGAAGTCCGCCGGGCTGCTGGCCGCCGGGGGAATTGTGGCCCTGTACGCCGCCGCGTTCGCCCTGGTATTCATCTACAACGTGCTGTCGAACCTGATGTGGCCCTGGCTGTCGGCGCTGATACTGGCGGTAGTGCTGGGCGTGGCGGCACTGGGCATGATCGAGCGGGGACGGAGGAAGCTGAAGGAGGTTCATCCCAAGCCGGAACGCACCGCCCAAAGTGTCAAGGAGGACGTGGAATGGCTGAAACATCAGATGCGATAAAGGCCCACATCGATCACGAGCGGGCCCGGCTGGAAATGCGCGTACACGAAGTGGAAAGGCGGGCATCCACACACTGGCGGCACTGGCGGAGACGGCTGCCCCGGATCCTCATTGGGGCCGGAGCGGTGTTGGGTCTGATTCTGGGCCTGCGGGCCCGGGCGTAGACGAGGGCAGGCGGCGCCTGCCCCCTTACCTCCCCAGATTTCCAGACTACTCAGACTTCCAGGACCACCTTTACGCAGTTCTCCTCTTTGTTCCTGAACGTCTCGTAGGCCTGTGGGGCGTCCTCCAGGCGCATTCGGTGCGTGATCACGAAGGTGGGATCGATGTCGCCGGCCTGAATCCTCTCCAACAGCGGCCGCATGTATTTCTGCACATGGGTCTGGCCCATTTTCAGGGTGAGTCCCTTGGCGAAGGCGGCTCCGAAATTCACCTTGTCGATAAAGCCGCCGTAGACGCCCGGGATGGAAACCGTGCCGCCTTTGCGGCAGGCCTGGATGGCCTGGCGCAGCGCGCTCGGCCGGTCGGTCTCCAGCCGCATGGCCTGCTTGGCCCGGTCGTACAGGCCCTCGATCCCGGCGCCGTGCGCTTCCATACCCACCGCGTCGATGCAGGCATCCGGCCCCCGGCCGCCGGTCCATTCCTTGAGAGTCTCGACGACGTCTTCGTGTTCCTCGAAGTTCAGGACCTCGGCGCCACAGTGCCGTTCGGCCATCTGGAGGCGTTCTTCGATGCGGTCGATGGCGATCACCCGCCCCGCGCCCAGCAGGTAGGCGCTCTTCACGGCGAACTGGCCCACCGGCCCGCAGCCCCATACCACCACTACGTCGCCCGGCTGGATATTGCAGTTCTCGGCGGCCATGTACCCGGTGGGCAGGATGTCGGAGAGGAACAGGACCTGCTCGTCGCTGAGCTCCTCGGGCACTTTCAGGGCGCCCGCGTCGGCAAACGGGACGCGGACGTACTGCGCCTGCCCGCCCGCATATCCGCCCAGCATGTGCGAATAGCCGAAGAGCCCGGCGCCGCTCGAGCCGTAGATCTTCTCGGCCATCCAGGCGTTCGGGTTGGAGTTGTCGCACAGGGACCACTGGTCGTGCCGGCAGTAGTAGCAGCCGCCGCAGCCGATCGCGAAGGGGATCACTGCCCGGTCCCCCTTCCTGAGCCCGTTCTCTTTACCGACCTCGAGCACTTCGCCCATGAACTCGTGGCCCAGGATGTCGCCCTTCCGCATGGTCGGGATGTAGCCGTTGTACAAGTGCAGGTCCGACCCGCAGATGGCGGTTCGCGTCACACGCAGGATCGCGTCCCGGGGCCGGAGCAGCTTGGGGTCGGGAACCGTTTCGACCCTGACGTCGTTCTTGCCGTACCAGCAGACCGCTTTCATGGCCGCCTCCCGGTCTCCGGCCAGGACGGAACCCCCTCTTCGATCGCCGACCAGCCCGGCGCATCGCTGGCGGGGAACGACGCGGCCGAGGCATCCTCCACCTGGTCCGGGCGACCCGCGGGGCGCCGGGGCAGCCGTCCGGCCCTCTTCGCTTCGGCGGGCTCCCCGGCCCGGCCGCTGGGCTGCGCCTCCGTGGTGGGGATCTCGCCCGCTTCCATCAACTGCTTGAAGCGCTGCAGGTCTTCGGAAACCTGCTGCCGCGGCTCCTCGCCGAACAACCTGGCGACGGCGGCGCCGGCGATTCCGCCCGGGGGATTGTACTGGAAACTCACCGTTACTACCGTGCCGCGCCCGCCGGGAGCGGGAGTGAAGCGCACCGAGCCTCCCAACTCCACGCTGGAGCCGGGCAACGACCTCCACCCGATCAGCTCGTTCTCCTTCTCGTTGATGATCTCGGCGTCCCACTCCACCGTTCGTCCGGCGGGCGCCCTGGCGATCCAGTGGGAGCGCTTGTCATCAACCTTCCTGACTCCCTCCAGGTGCTTCATGAAACGGGGCAGGTTCTCCAGGTCCCGCCAGAAGCGGTAGACCTCTTCGGGCGGGCGGCTGATGGTGACGCTGCGATCCACCCGCATGCCGAGCTCGTAAGGCACGCCCAGCCCACCGGTGCGGTGGGCGGTGTGCAGTCCCAGTGTCTGGTACAGGTTGCTGTGGCCGCTGGCGCCGCGATAGATAAGGCCGCCGCCCAGCAGAGCCATGCCGGCTCTGCCCCAGGAACGGCGCCGCAGGCCGTAATAGAGCAGCGCGCTTCCCCCGGCGATGGAGGCGACCCGCTCGCCCGTCCCGACGTTTACCTTGTGCTTTCCATGGCTGATGATTTTCACTCCAGGCCCTCCTCTCAGAGGCTGTTCCATTGACTCGAATAACCGCCCCACCGAGGGAGCACTCCGGCTGCCAATCACTTGTCCCGCACCATTTTCCGAGGCCTTCCCGGCGCGGGCGTGCGATCCGAAGGTCCTCGCGTAGACGTGTGTGAAGGCGGCCCCCATGAAGAAGATCTGCGCCGAGTAATAGACCCAGACCAGCACCACGACAAGCGAGCCCGCCGCTCCGTAGCTGGAGGCCAGCCCGCTCTTGCCCAGGTACAACCCGATGAGCAGCTTTCCGATGGAGAACAGAAAGGACGTGGCGGCCGCGCCAATCCACACGTCGCTCCAGCGTATGGGCGCTTCCGGCAGGATGCGGTAGATCATGGCGAACAGGCCGGTGATCATCAGGAACGAAAAGAGGAAGTTGACGCTTTGCAGGACAATTTCGGGAGTGGGCAGAATGTTCCCGAAGAATTTTCCCGCCGCCGAGAGCCCCGCGCTGATCACCAGGGAAACCAGCAGAAGAAATCCGACGCCCAGCACCAGGAGGAAAGCGAACAGGCGGTCGTGCAGCATGTTCGTCCAGCTGTCGTCGGACGGCACCTCCCAGATGGTGTTCAGGGCGTCCCGCAGCTCGGCGAAGGCTCCGGTGGCGCCGAACAGCAGGGCCGCGACACCCAGCACCCCGGCCAGAACACCGGATCGGGGCCCGCGGGCCTGCTCCAGCAGGGCTTTGACGGCCGCTGCTCCTTCCTCGCCGAGCAGATCGCGGATTTGCCAGAAGATGTGGCCCCGGGCGGCTGTCTCGCCAAAGGCCAGGCCGGCCATGAACACCGAGAGCACCAGCAGCGGGGCCAGGGAGAACAGCGTGTAATAGGCCAGAGCCGCTCCGAGCCTGGGGGCGCGATGGCGCGACCATTCGCCGTACGTCTTCAGGATCAGGGTGCCCAGTTCCCCGCCGGTCATCGAAGCAGCCCTGAGGAACACAGCAGATGGCTTGCCGCAAAGCGCGGGAAAGGGTAGCTGACGTACAGGCCCGAAGCAGCGCCGGGGCCCTCCGGCCGATCGCAATCAGCCGCAAAAACAAAGCGGGCGGGGAAGATTCCCGCCCGCGGTTGCCGCTGTACTGTTCGGAACTCTAGAGGAGACGGAAATTCACTTCAATCGTGGCCGCCACGATCACCGGCTTGCCGTTCTTCTGTCCGGGACGGAAGCGCCACTTCTGAACGGCCTCGATGGCCTTCTCATCCAACCCCAGGCCCAGGCTGCGCACCACCTTCAGGTTTTGCGCCTTGCCGGAGGTATCCACCTCGACGTAGAGAACCACGGTGCCCTGGTACTTGGCTTTGCGAGCCTCTTCGGAATACTCCGGTTCCACCTTGTAGAGCAGGGTCGGGGCCGTCACCCCGCCGCCCACGCGGTAGACGCCGCCGCCGAAGCCGCCGCCTTCTCCTGGTCCGAAACCGGGTCCTTTACCCGGACCCACGCCGCCGCCCGAGCCGGAACCGATGCCGCCGCCGGAACCCGGTCCGTTGGAAGGCGGCCCGAGAACCTTGGACAGAGGATCGCCGTACTGAGCCATGTTCACCTGCGGCAGGTTCACGTCCGGCTGGATTACCAGCGTTGGTTCCATCACCAGCTTGGGATTCGGATTGTTCACCACCGCCATGGGCGGCGTGAACTGCCGGGGGGCGAGCCTCGGCAGGCGGCCCTTGCTGGCCGGGGTGGGCGACCGGTCGCCGCCGCCGCCCCCGCCACCCATCTGCACCGGGTTAGGCTTCTGTGGAAGGTAAGGGGCCAGGTCGGGAGCGATCAGGTGAACCGTTTCCTTCACCTTCTCCTGCACCGCCGGACTTGTCGCCGCCACCGAGAACATCAGGAAGACGACCCCGCAGTGGATCGCCACCGACATCATGGTCGATTTCCTGCGGCTGCCGTAAACCCCTCCCCAGATGTCCTTCACGGCCACCGGCTTTGAGGTGACTTGCAGGGGAGGCAGCTTGGGCGGATTGAGGGTTTCCTTGACGTTTCGGTACAGGGATCGAAACCAGGGCTCTTCTACAGTAGGAGCCAGCAGCCTCTGCAGGTGGACATCCTCGCTGTATTCGCCATTGTTTCCCGCGGCTGTGGCAGGGGGAGTGGTTCGTAATGTCTCAGCCATTTTGATCCTTGCCGCTCACTCAAGTGGAGCGGCCCGCTCGTCTAGGTCGACGCACCCAACGCCGCGCACGTTACGGGTTTTGGAAGCCCGCACGCGCCGAGAGCTCCTGTAAAGAGTTTATCACACACCGCGCATTTTCATAGGGGTGCGATGCTACGCCAATGAGCCATTTGGATTTGTAAATTTCCGCCCCGAAGTCTACCAAAAATGGTAGATTCAGCCGCGTGCTCGGGATTCCTCAGTGAAAGAAGGCGTGGATACCTTGCTGGAGGGCTGCGGCGCCGGCCAGGCCGGTCAGAGCGGGGAACAGCGCCGCACCGGCGCCACGCCTCCTCCACTCCTCGTGGACGGCGTGGAAGCCCAGGTAGAAAAAACACCCCGCGGCCAGGGCCAGGGGATAGCCGATCCAGCGGCTGCCCAATTGAGGGGCGATGGCGAGGCCTGCCCAGGCGCCGATCACCGTCACCGCTTCCGCCCCCAGGCACCACCACAGGGCTGCCGTCCGCGACCCCACCGCGGCCAGCAACAGCGCCCCCAGCGCAATGCCCTCCGGGATCTTGTGAACCGCCACCGCGACCGGCAAGCCCAGCCGGACCGCCTCCGTCGCCCCCCACTGCGCGGCCACGATGTTCCAGCCGTCGAAGAAGCTATGGATGGCGGCCGTGGTCACCAGGGGAGCGGCGAAGCCGTGCAGGGCCGTCCGGCAGGCCTCGTGGTCGTGGTCGTGAGAGCAGGTCGGGCAGACCGGGTAGACCAGCCGGTCGATCGCCAGCAGCAGCAGATAGCCGCCCGCCAGCAGGGCCAGCGACGGCAGCCAGCCGATGTCCAGCGACAGTTCGGGCACCAGCCCGAAAACCGCTACTCCAACCAGGACCCCGCCCCCGAAAGGAATCACCAGCCGGGCCCCTTTGCGGGCCCCGGTCATCAGGACGCCCACGGCCGCGCCGCCGAAGGCCACGGCGGTGGACATCACCGGTACGGTCATCCCCTGTGCGGAAAAGATCTGAGCCAAGATTCCTACTGTAGCAGAGGGAGTTTCGGTGACAGGCTACATAACCCCCAAACTTCCGGGTTTGGGAGTTATGTAGCCTGTCACCGAAACTCTAGCGCTTGGCCCGGGCAGCCTGCTTCTTCTTCTCCAGGGCTGCCATCAGCCGGGTGTGGACCGCGTCCGGCACCGGCACCGGATCCATGCCCCGGTAGATCTGGATGGTCTTGCGGGTGGTGTCGCAAATCACCCAGCAGTTGGGACATTCGGAAAGATGACGCTCGAGGCTCTCTCGCACCTCGCTGGCCGTAGTCTCATCCAGATAATCGGAAAGCTCGTCCAGGAATTGTTTACAGGTAAGCAAA
The DNA here is from genome assembly GCA_020852755.1 of Bryobacterales bacterium. Lineage (GTDB taxonomy): Bacteria > Acidobacteriota > Terriglobia > Bryobacterales > Bryobacteraceae > JADZAF01. The sequence goes on along the minus strand of JADZAF010000283.1, from coordinate 3,915 downwards.
GGCGTCATCCCCTTTCCGCTTGAAGAATCGGGTCAGCTTATCGCGGAGCTGCAAGCGCGCCCGCAGCAGGCGGCTCTTGACCGCCGGGACCGAGAGCCCCAGGGCGGCCGCCGTCTCCTCGGTGGAAAGCTCCTCGATGTCCCGCAGCGCAAAGACCGTGCGGTAGGGAAGAGCCAGGCTCTCCACCGCCTTCTCCAGGATGGCCCGCAGTTCCTCGCGGCCGTAGCGCTCCTCCGGGTTTTCTTCCCAGACCGCGATCTCCCGGGCCACGGTTTCCTCTCCGGTCTCCACCGGAGCGTCCATCGACACGGTCTTGTCGGACTTGCGCTTGCGCAGCCTCATCAACGACTCGTTCACCGCAATGCGCACGATCCAGGTGTAGAACTTCGAATTGCCCTGAAACTGGTCCAGGTGCTCGTACGCTTTCAGAAACGCGTCCTGCAAAACGTCCTCGGCGTCCTCCTGGTTCCTGGTGATGTTGCGCGCCAGCCGCAGGATGTTCCGCTCATACCTGGAGATCAGCTCGGCGAATGCCGCCTGATCTCCGGCCTTCGCGCGGGCTACCAGCGCCGCTTCGTCAAAGACGCCTGCTCCGCTACTGGATTCGATCATTTCCGACGACCTCAGGTCGCAAAAATCAATCTTAACAGGACCGGGCGGTGGGTTTTGCCGCGTGTCAAGACGAGGCGCCGGCCCGACTTCACCGGGTCCTCCCGCCGATTAGTGCTAACCTGAAAGTTTCCAACCATATGAGCCGGAATATTACGGTTACGCTGCCGGACGGCAGCACCCAGGTGGTCCCGCCGGGAACACGGCCGCTCGATGTCGCCAGACAGATCAGCCCGCGGCTGGCCGATGCCGCCCTCGTGGCCCGGGTGAACGGCGAATTGTACGATCTGACCCGGCCGCTGGAATCGGATGCCAGCCTGCAACTGCTCACGGACAAGGATGCCGCCGCGCTCGAGGTCTACCGGCACTCCACCGCGCACCTGCTGGCCGCCGCCGTCCTGGAACTCTATCCCGAGACCCGGCTGGGCATCGGGCCGCCCACCGAGAGCGGTTTCTTTTACGATTTCCAGCGCGACACGCCCTTCACTCAGGAAGATCTCGAGAAGATCGAAGCCAAGATGTGGGAGCTGCAGAAACGGGACCTGCCCTACCAGCGGATCCTGACTCCCAAGCAGGAGGGCCTCAAGCGCTACGCCGCCGCCGGCGAGCAGATGAAGTGCGAACTCATCGACGAGAAGGCCGACGAGATCTTCTCGGAATACACCCTGGGGCCCCGCTTCATCGATTTCTGCCGCGGCCCGCATGTTCCTTCCACTTCCAGGATCCGGGCCTTCAAGCTGCTCTCGGTTGCGGGCGCCTACTGGAAGGGCGACGAGCACAACCCCCAGCTGCAGCGCATCTACGGAACCGCCTTCTTCACACGCAAGGAGCTGGAGGAGTTCCTTCACAAGCTGGAAGAGGCCAAGAAGCGCGACCACCGCAAGCTGGGCAGGGAACTCGACCTGTTCAGCGTCCAGGAACTGGCCGGACCCGGCCTGATCTTCTTCCACCCCAAGGGCGGCGCCGTCCGCAAGCTGCTGGAAGACTGGATGCGCGACGAGTACCTGGCCCGCGGCTATGCGCTGGTCTACACGCCCCACGTGGCCCGCGCGGACCTGTGGAAGACCTCGGGCCACTACGGCTTCTACGCCGAGAACATGTTCAAGCGCATGGAGCTGGACGACGCCGAGTACCAGCTCAAGCCCATGAACTGCCCCTTCCACATCCTGATCTACCGCGACCGGCAGCGCAGCTACCGCGACCTGCCCGTGCGCCTCGGCGAGCTCGGCACGGTCTACCGCTACGAGCGTTCCGGCGTCATGCACGGCCTGCTTCGCGTGCGCGGGTTCACCCAGGACGACGCCCACATCTTCTGCACCCCCGAACAGATCGAGGACGAAATCGTGAAGTGCCTCGAGTTCGCGATCGACACGCTGAACACCTTCGGCTTCGAGCAGTACGAGGCGGAGCTTTCCACCTGGGACGGCGGCAGCAGCGGCCGCTACGACGGCACGCCGGATCAGTGGAAGCTGGGCGAGAACGCGCTGAAGAACGCCGCCGACCGCCTGCGGATGAACGTCAAGGTAGTGCCGGACGAAGCGGCCTTCTATGGTCCCAAGATCGACGTGAAGCTGGTGGACGCCATCGGGCGGCTCTGGCAGCTTTCGACCGTGCAGTTCGATTTCACCCTGCCGCGCCGCTTCGAACTGGAATACATCGCCGAGGACGGCAAGGCCCACCAGCCGCTCATGGTCCACCGCGCCCTGTACGGATCGGTGGAGCGTTTCTTCGGCATCCTGCTGGAGCATTACGCGGGAGCTTTCCCGGTGTGGCTGGCGCCGGTCCAGGTGACCGTGTTGCCCATCACCGACCGCCAGGTCCAGTACGCGCGCGAGGTGCGGGAGCGGCTGGAAGCGGCCGGCCTTCGCGTGACCGTGGACGAGCGCAACGAGAAAGTGAACTTCAAGATCCGCGAAGCGCAACTGCAGAAGATTCCCTACATGCTGGTGGTCGGCGACCGGGAAGCGGCCGGCGGTTCGGTCTCGGTGCGCAACCGCAAGCACGGCGACCTGGGCAGCCAGACCGTCGAGGAGTTTCTGGAGCGGACCCGGGCCCTGGTGGACAGCAAGTCGGCCGCGGAGTAACCCGTGATCGGGGCCGGGCTGCTGCTGATCCTGGTGGCCGGCTCATGTGTGTACTCGGTTCTCACCGTGCTGGCGGCGCGGCGCTATCTGGCAGTCCGCCCGCCCGGCGGCGTGAATTCCAGCGAGCCGGTCAGCGTGCTCAAGCCGCTCCACGGCGCCGAGGACGACCTCGAATCCAACCTGCGTACGTTCTTCACCCAGGTCTACCCCTCGTATGAGCTGCTCTTTGCAGTGCGCTCGCCGGGCGACCCGGCGATCGAAGTGGTGCGCCGCCTTCAGGCCGAGTTCCCCGGCGTTGCCTCGCGGATGCTGATCACCGGCGAGCCGCCTTACCCGAACGCCAAGGTCTTCAGCCTGGATCGCATGCTGGCCGAAGCCCGCTTTGACCTGCTGGTGATGAGCGACAGCGACATCCGGGTGACGCCGGATTTCCTTGAGACGGTGGCGGCGGAATTCAGCGACCCGGCCGTCGGGCTGGCCACCTGCCCGTACCGCGCTGTGCCCGGCCGCAGCCTCTGGTCGCGCCTGGAAGCGGCCGGAATGAACACTCAGTTCCTGGCCGGCGTGCTGGTGGCCCGCATGCTGGAGGGCATGAGATTCGCCGTCGGCCCGACCATCGTGGCCCGCAAGCGGGTGCTTCAGGCGATCGGCGGCTTCGATCGCCTGAAGGACTACCTGGCCGAGGATTTCGTGATGGGCAAGTTCGCGGCGGAGGCGGGCTTCGGGGTCGTCCTCTCCTCCTGCCGCGTGGAGCACCACATCGGCTCGCAGCCTTTCGCCGCCAACCTGCGGCACCGCCTGCGCTGGGTGCGAAGCACGCGGCGCTCGCGGCCGGCCGGCTACTTCGGCGAGTTGTTCACCTTCCCTCTTCCCCTGGCCCTGCTGCTATGGCTGGCGGAACCGGCGCTTTGGCCGGCGGCGGCGCTGGGCCTGGCGCTGCGGGCCTGGTCGGGGTTCGCCGTCGGGTGGCGGGTGCTGCGCGATCCGCTCGTCGGCCGGCGATGGTGGCTCGTGCCATTGCAGGATGTGCTGGGGTTCCTCGTGTGGATGGCGGGCTTCTTCGGCAACACCATCACCTGGCGGGGACGCCGCTACTACCTCTACCCGGACGGCCGCTTCGCGCTCGTTCCATCCGGGCGGAAAGCCGGCTCTGCTATGATCTGAGCACGGGTTTCGGTGACAGGGTTTCGGTGACAGGCTACAAAACTCCTGAGGTCCGGAG
>JADZAF010000282.1 GCA_020852755.1 Bryobacterales bacterium | reverse complement strand
GCATATGCCCCAGTTTTCAGGTTCGCCACGCCGAACGAAAGTGTTACCGATGTCGCCGGTCTGTTTTGTTACCGATGTCGCCGGTCCGTACCCTTTCCCGCCCGATCCCTGGGAGGTTGCTATCGGCCCGACTTTCCCGCCCGATCCCTGGGAGGTTGCCATCGGCCCGACTTTCCCGCCCGATCCCTGGGAGGTTGCCATCGGCCCGACCTTCCCGCCCGATCCCTGGGAAGTCCGGGCCGCCTAGGTTCGCTGCAAGGTGGCGGGCGCACTACCCGCCTCTAACGTCCGAGGTCGTAATTGGCGATAGGAACTGATAGTATTGTTGACCAGTACTCTCCGCCGAGCATTCACGGCCTGCTATGCGATTTCTGCAGATGTTATTCTGGGCTGCCAGCGCAGTGCTCCAACTGCTGGTACTCGCCACTCTGCTGAAGGGAGCGTATAAGCGGTACCCGTTTGTTTTCGCCTATTCGGTCGTCCTGATTCTGACGCTGGTGATCGAAGTCGGCGCCCTGGCTGACGCCGGGTATGCCACCGCCGCCGCCAAGCGGTATTTCTGGGTCAATGACCTGGTTCGCCAGTCCCTGCTCTTCGCCGTAGTCATCAGCCTGATCTATCGCGCCGCGGGCTCCAACCGCGGTGTTCTTTGCCGCGCGCTGGTGGCCGGAGCGGCGCTGGTAGCGGCCTTCTCCTTCTATACCAACCTGGGGTTTCCCGTCGGGACTTTGATGACCACGGTCGGCCGCAACCTCAGCTTTTGTTCGGCCGTGCTGAACCTGGTGCTGTGGTCGCTCCTGATCGTCTCCAGGGACAAAGACCGGCAGTTGCTGCTGGTCGTCGGCGGGCTGGGCATTCAGTTCACCGCGGAGGCCATCGGGCAGTCGCTTCGTTTCCTGGCGGTGGCCGGCACCTCCCGGTTCCTGGTGCAGGTGGGCAACATTCTCATGGCCGGCGGGCACATTGTGTGCCTCTCCATCTGGTTCCAGGCGTTCCAGCGGGGCGTGCCGGAAAAGAGCCGTCTGGAAGACCGGACGAGCCGCTCCGTCTCCGGCGAGGAAATTGACCGCGCCGATTTTGCCCGTTAGAATTCGGATAGGAATCCAACCTAAGCGGCTATGCAGGCAGAGCCAATGTTAACGGCGAGAGCCCGGGAAGTTCTCCACTCGATAGTGAGGACTTACATCGAGACGGGGGAACCTGTGGGTTCCCGGACGCTGGCCGAGCAGCGCAAGGACCGGCTCAGCGCTGCCTCGATCCGAAACGTGATGGCCGACCTGGCCGAGCAGGGGTATCTCAGCCAGCCCCATACCTCTTCCGGGCGAGTGCCGACCGAGAAGGCCTTCCGGCATTACGTCCAGTCGCTGTTGTTGGCGCGTCTTCCGGTAATCGAGTCCGGGCAGCTGAGAACCCGGCTGCTGGCGGCGGCGTCGGTCGAGCACCGCTTCGAGGTTTCCTCGCAGGTCCTGTCCGAACTGACACTCAACGTCGGCATCGCGGCGGCCATGCCGGCCTCGGCCCAGGTGTTGGACCAGGTGGACCTGCTGGCCCTGGCCGACCGGCGCGTCCTGATGATCCTGGTCACCCGGGACCGCATGGTGCGCGACCGGGTGGTGTACGTGCGGGATCCCATCGACCAGGAAGAGCTCAACTCCATACGGAACTATGTGAACCGGAGTTTCGGCGGCTGGGAGTTGTGGCGCGCCCGCCGGGAGCTGCTGCGGCGCATCGAGGTGGAGAGGGCCGTATACGACGGCATCCTGCGCAATCTGAACTTCTTTTATGAGAAGGGGTTGCTGGATGACGGCGATCCGGCGGTCCACATGGAGGGGGTCGCCAACCTGGTGGGGCTGGATCTCCGGCTGACCCGCGAGACGATGCGGGATCTGCTGAGGGCGCTGGAGGAGAAACAGCGGCTGCTGGAGCTGCTGGACCGTTTCCTCGAGGAGCCGCCCGGTGAGTTGGGCGTGCGGGTGGGCCTGGGCGAGGCGCATCCGGCCATGCAGGAACTGGCGCTGATCGGGGTCTCCTTCAGTCTGCCCAGCGGCCTGCTGGCCAAAGTGGCGGTGCTGGGACCTGTGCGCATGCGCTACGAACGGGTGATGTCGGCGGTACTGCAGACCGGCCGCGCCCTGGCCAGCGTGCAGTAATCGACGGCCTCCCGCCGGGTTCCTAAAGGGGGCCCCGGGGCGGCCCGGGCGGGCTTAGGGGAAGGCCCTGCGTTAAACTGGTAGTAGTGAGCACCAACGATCCAAATCTCGAGATTCCCGCCACCGAAGAGAGTCTGCCTGCGCTGGATCCCGCCGAGGAACTGAAGGCGGTGACCGCCGAGAAGGAGCAGCTGCTGGCGGAAAAAGCGGAGTTGCGCGATCAGCTTCTCCGGCGGCAGGCCGATTTCGAGAACTTCAGGCGGCGCATGGAGCGGGAGCGCTCCGAGTTCACCCAGTATGCGGCGATGGAACTGCTGGCCGAGCTGCTGCCCGTTCTGGACGATTTCGAGAGAGCGCTGAAGACGGAAACCTCCGACAGCGAATACGCCCGGGGCGTGGAACTGATCTACCAGCGGTTCTTCGATACCCTGAAGAAGCAGGGCCTCGAGCCGATCGAGGCGGAGGGAAGACCGTTCGACCCGTACGTTCACGAAGCGGTGGAGCGCGCCGAGGCAGAGGGAGTGGAAGACCACACGGTGCTGGAGGTTTTCCAAAAAGGGTACAATTTCAGGGGACGGCTGCTGCGGCCCGCCATGGTCAAGGTAGCGGTCCAACGTCCCTAGAGTCGCCCGTTAGAAATCCGTGGCCAAAAGAGACTACTACGAAGTCCTGGGTGTCAGCCGGGACGCCGATGAGCAGCAGTTGAAGAGCGCCTACCGGAGGCTGGCGCTCCAGCACCACCCCGACCGGAATCCCAACAACCAGGAGGCCGAGGAGAAGTTCAAAGAGGCCGCCGAGGCGTACAGCGTGCTGAGCGACCCGCAGAAGCGGGCCGCTTACGACCAGTACGGGCACCAGGGATTGTCGGCGGCGGCGGGAGGCGGCTTCGACCCCTCGGCCTTCGCCGATTTCAGCGACATTCTGGGCGACTTCTTCGGCTTCGGCGACCTGTTTGGAACCGGCAGCCGGCGCCGGAACCGGTCGCAGCGCGGGGACGACGTGCGCTACGACCTGGAGATCGACTTCGAGGAAGCCATCAACGGCATGACGGCCGAGATCCAGGTCCCGGCCACCGAAGCCTGCCCGCGCTGCAACGGATCCCGCAGCGAGCCGGGAACCGGCCCGGCCACCTGTCCGCACTGCCATGGCCGCGGCGAGGTCCTGTACCAGCAGAGCTTCCTGTCCATCCGCCGGACCTGCGGCGCCTGCGGCGGTTCCGGCCAGATCATTCGCACCCCCTGCACCGCCTGCCGCGGCCAGGGCGTCCGGCAGGTGGAGCGCAAGCTGAAGGTCAATATCCCGGCCGGGGTGGATCATGGCACCCGTTTGCGCCTGTCGCACGAGGGCCAGCCGGGGGGCAACGGCGGTCCCCCGGGCGATCTCTACGTGGTGCTCAAGGTCCGCGAGCATCCCTTCTTCGAGCGCCAGGGCAACGACCTGCACTGCACCATCCCGGTCAACGTGGCCCAGGCCGCGCTGGGAGCGGAGATCGAAGTGCCGACCCTGGACGGCATGGAGACCCTGCGCATTCCGGAAGGGACCCAGCACGGCGCCCAGTTCCGGCTGCGCAACAAGGGCGTACCCTACGTGCAGGGCCGCGGGCGGGGGGACCTGCTGGTGCACCTGGAAGTGCGCATTCCCTCGCGGCTCAGCCGCGAGCAGCGCAAGCTGTTCGAGCAGTTGAAAGACCTGCTGCCGGCCGATAACCAGCCGGCCGAAAAAGGCCTCTTCGACAAAGTCAAAGACTACTTCATGCAGTAGCGGCCGGCCCGCTCAACTGGCCAGGCGCTGGGGCACCGGCGCCGGCGCGGCTCCGAAACGGCGCTCGCGCTGGGCAAAGTGGCGCAGCGCATCCTCCAGGTCGCCGCGGCCGAAATCGGGCCACATCCGGGGAGTGAAGTAGAACTCGGCGTAGGCGCATTCCCAAAGCAGGAAATCGCTGAGCCGCTGTTCGCCTCCGGTCCGGATCAGCAGGTCCACCTGAGGAACGTCCAGCGCCAGGCTCAAGGACTCGCGGGTGACTTCGGCGGCGCGGAGCGCATTCACCGCCCGCAGGATGGCGTCCCGCGAGGAGTAGTCGATGGCGAGGCGCAGATGCAGCGTTTCGCCGCCGCGGGTGGCCCGTTCCGCGCTCTCGATGGCGGCCCGGACTCTGGGAGAGAGGCGGTCGCGCCGCCCGATCACCGAGAGACGCACTCCGTGCCGCAGACAGGTCCGGGTTTCCCTGGCCAGGAAGCGCTCCAGCATCCCCATCAGCGCGCGGATCTCGGGTGCCGGCCGGCGCCAGTTATCGGAGGAAAACGCGTAGAGCGTCAGGTCGGTGATGCCGAGTTCGGGCGCAGCCTCGACGACCCGGCGGACCGTCCGGGCGCCCGCGCGGTGCCCGTCGGTCCGGGGCAAGCCGCGGCGGGTGGCCCACCGCCCGTTGCCGTCCATGATGATTGCCAGATGCAGGGTGCTTTGCTTCATAAAGTTGACCGACAAAAAAACTCACCGCTCCCGGGTGGCGTGGATCAGGGCTTCCATGTGGTCCAGGTAGCGCTCCAGCGCCCGCCGGCCCTCGCCGGTCAGACGGTACTCCGTCTTCGGCACCCGGCGATGGAAGGACTTCGTGCAGCTGATGTAGCCTGCGTCCTCCAGCTTGCGCGCATGCACGCTGAGATTGCCGTCGGTGATCTCCAGCAGTTTCTTCAGGTCATGGAAACTGAGCGATTCGTTGACGGCCAGGGCGCTGACGATGGCCAGCCGCACCCGCTCGTGGATGATGCGGTCCAGTTGCGCCGGCGACCGGAGCCGGGCCGGCGCCGGACGCTCCCCGTCCGGCTGGGGAAGAGCGCTTTGCCTAGCCACCGTACCTCCTTGCGATCACGATTCCGAAGGCCACATGGAGGCCGCCGAAGCAGGCGGCCATATACCAGTTGGCCCAGCCGGGCGGTGAGAAGAGAGCGGCTGTGCCGCCCAGCATGAAGCAGACCCCCATGAGGGGAACGACCCGCACCGAGAATGCCCCGCCGGTAACCACCCCCGTGCCGTACAGCAGCAGCCAGACCGCCGGAATCGCGGCGTTGAGGCCGCCGCGATAGAGGACCAGGGTGAGCAGCGCGCAGACCAGCAGAGGCGGCGCCAGGCTGAGAGCGAACTTACGTCCGGCGGCGGAGAGCAGGGGCAGGCTGGCGGCGCGGGCCTTGGCCACCATCGCCCAGAAGCCCACTACGAATGCCACCGCGGCCTCCACCAGCCAGGTGAGCAGCCAGGCGTCGGCGCTGCTCCGCTGGGCGGCGACCAGGGCGGCGAACAGGGCGGTGGCCCCGATGGCCACGAAGCCGAGTCCGGGGACGGCGGTGAAAGAGCCGGCACGCTCCATGGTTTCGCGGATGAAGCGAAGGTTATCGAGGGCGTGGGAGTGGATGGGGACGGGCGGAGCGGGTCGGGGTCCGATGGGCTGGACGGGGGCCATGGAGGCAGGATAGCGCGCCGGCGACCTAATGTCAAGTACTTTGAATTGTAAAGTAAACTTGACCGGATACGAAGAAAAGGCGAAAATGAGGCATGCGGCCCGGTCTCCCCGCCCTGGCCTCCCGCAGCCCGCTCCTCCAGGCCAAGCGCGCCGTCCTCTACTTCGAAATCCCCTGCCGCACCATCCTCAACCGCTGCTCCCACCCCAACATGCCTTTTGCCTGGACCATCAACCCGTACCGCGGCTGCGAATTCGCCTGCAAATACTGCTATGCTCGGCATACCCACGAATTCCTCGGCATGGAAGACGGGCGCGATTTCGAAGAGAAGATCTACGCCAAGGCGCGGGTGGGCGAACTGCTGCGCGGGGACCTGAAGAAAGCCGCGCTGGACGAGCCGGTGGCCATCGGCACCGCGACCGATCCCTACCAGCCGGCGGAACGGCGCTTCGGGCGCACCCGGGCGGTGATGGAGGTCTTCGCCCGCGAGAAAGGGCGGCAGGTGTCGATCACCACCAAGTCGGACCTGGTGACGCGGGACGTGGAACTGCTGCAGGAAGTGGCGCGGCGCAACATCCTGCACATCAACATCACCGTGACTACCATGGACGAGGACCTGGCCCGGCAGCTGGAGCCTCTGGCCCCGCGCCCCGCGCTGCGGGTGGCCGCGATCGAGCGGCTGGCGCGGGCCGGCTTGAGCGTCGGGGTCTTCCCGAACCCCATCCTCCCGCTGCTCACGGATTCCGAGGAGAGCCTGGAACGTGTCGCGGCGGCGGTGGCGGCGGCGGGCGCAGGCTGGATGGGCGGAGGCCTGCTCTACCTCCGGCCGGCCGCAAAAGGCTTCTTCTTCCCGTTCCTGGCGGAGCGTTTTCCGCATCTCCTGCCGCAGTATCAGCGGCGTTTCCGCAATCATGCGTTTCAGCGCGGGCCATACGAACAGGCCATCCGCGAGCGGCTCGCCCGGATCCGGGCCCGCCACGGCCTCGCCGCCGGGCCGCTCGATTACCGGCCCGAAGAATGGGAGGGCGAAGAGCAGTTGCCGCTGTTCCCGCTTGAGTAGATGGATCCCAGCGAATTCGACTACGAATTGCCGGAGGAGCGGATCGCCCAGGAGCCCCTGGAGGACCGCGCGGCCTCGCGCATGCTGGTGGTGTACCGGAACGAGAGGCGTTTTGAGGACCGCCTCTTCCGCGAATTTCCGGAGTTCCTGGCGCCCGGGGATTGCCTGGTTCTGAACGACTCGCGCGTCTTCCCCGCCCGCCTGTTCGGCCATCGGAAAGGCGTGCATGCCCATCCGTTGGGGAAAAACAACCCCAGGCTGCGGGAGAACCTGAGCGGCCGGGTGGAGGTGCTTCTGCTGCGCCCGCATCCGGACGATGGCAGGGAGTGGGAGGCGCTGGTGCGGCCGGGGCGCAAGATGCGCACCGGGGAGATCATCCGCTTCGAGGACGGTGTGGAAGCGGAGATCGTGGCGCGCGGCGAGTACGGAGAGCGAACCCTTCGCTTCAACCGGGAGAGCGGCCTGCTGGAGGAGTTCGAGAAGATCGGGCACATTCCGCTGCCGCCGTACATACGCCGGCCCGACGGCCCCGAGGACCGGGAACGCTACCAGACGTTGTTCGCCAGGGAGAAGGGCTCGGCCGCGGCCCCCACCGCCGGGCTGCACTTCACGCCCGGGATCCTGGAGCGGGTGAAGGAGGCGGGCGCCGAAATCGCTTTCGTCACGCTGCACGTGGGGCTGGGGACCTTTCAGCCGCTTCACGAGGAACAACTGCGCAGCGGCCGCCTGCACGCGGAGTTCTACCGGATCGGTCCCGAAGAGGCGGCCGGAATGCGGGCCGCCCGGAGGCTGGTGGCGGTGGGAACCACCGCGGTGCGCACCATCGAAACGGCGGGACTGGAAGCGGGCAGCGGCCAGACCGACCTGTTCATCAGGCCCGGCTTCGTGTTCCGCCACACCGGGGCGATGCTCACGAACTTCCATCTTCCGCGGACCAGCCTGCTGATGCTGGTGAGCGCTTTCGGAGGCCGCGAACTGATCCTGGGAGCCTACCGCCACGCCGTTCGCGAAAAGTATCGTTTCTATTCCTACGGCGATTGTATGCTGATCCTTTGAGCCCGCCATGGAATGGCATGACATTCGCGACCCCAACGATCCCCGGCTTGACCGCCTGGCCGAACGCTATCATCTGCACCCGCTGCACGTCGAGGATTGCCGCCACCGCAACCAGAACGCCAAGGTGGAAGAGAACGGCGAATACCTGTTCGTGGTGATCAAGCCGGTTGAGGTGTCCGGCGACGCGTCGCTGGAGGTCTCCGATCTGGACCTCTTCGTGGGCCGCGATTTCCTGGTCACGGTGACGGAAGGGGAGGCGGTCCGCGTGCGCGGCCTGCTGGACCACCTGCGGTCCGCGAGCGCGGGGATGCGCCCCGACCAACTGCTCTACCGCATCGCCGACACGGTGGTGGATTCCTACCAGTCCGTCCTGGGCCACTTCGACGACCTGCTGGATTCTCTGGAGGACCAGGTTCTGGAGAAGCCGGCCCCGGAGGCCCTCGCCCGCATCTTCGAAGCCAAGCGCGGATTGATCGAACTGCGCCGGGTGCTGGGCAACATGCGGGACGTTTCCGGCCATCTGCAGAGATCGGGAAGCCCGCTCATCGGGAACGACCTGTGGCCCTTCCTGCGCGACCTGTACGACCATCTGGCCCGCGGGCTGGACACGGTGGAGGTGCAGCGCGACGTGCTGAACGGTTCGCTGGACATCTACCTGTCGAGCGTGGCCAACCGGACCAACCAGGTCATGAAAGCCCTGACCGTCCTGAGCACCATCGCCCTGCCGGTGCTGCTGGTCTCCAGCTTCTACGGGATGAATCTGACCGGCCTGCCGTGGGCCGCGTCTCCTTACGGCGTGGCCATCGCCGGCGCGCTCATGGCTGCGATGACCGTGGTGCTGCTGCTGATCCTCCACATGTTTCACTGGCTGTGATGCCGATCCAGGAGAACATGCGCCCGGCGTGCCGGCGGTCGCGCCGGTAAGAGTGGAACTCCTCGCCGCAGCGGGTGCACAGCCCGGCCACGTAGAGTTGTTCCGCGGGCACGGAGGCGGCGAGCAGCTGCCGCCGGTTGGCCTCGGCCAGGTCCAGGGTGGTCCGGCGGTCCAGGTCGCCGCGCTCCGGAAACCACTTCTTGAACTGGGCGGCCACGTCCGCGCCGACTTCGAAGCAGCAGGGGCCGATGGCGGGACCGAGGGCGGCGTGCACGTCGGCCGGGTTGGCATCCAGGGCGGCAAGCGTCTTCGCGGCGATCTCGCGCACGGTCCCGCGCCAGCCGGCGTGGACGGCGGCCACACGGCGGCGCCGTACGTCCGCCATCAGAATCGGGAGGCAATCGGCCGTTTTCACCGCGACCAGCGAGCCGGCGCGATCGGCGATGAGGGCATCGCCGTCGCCGATCAGGCCGCGGCGGCCATCGGCGCACACGGCGATGTCGGAGTGGATCTGGTGCAGGGTGGCGAGGTTGTCCGGGTGGCGGGAATGGCGCGTGCCGAAGCCGTGAGTCAGCCAGGAGAAGCCGTCCAGGGCTTCGGCCCGGTACACCTCACCGGCTGTCTTCCGGAACCCGCGCGCAACGTCGGATGTCATTCAGGAGAAGCTTCCTGGCGCCGCGGCCGGCGGGACGCGAGCCGAAGCGCGGGTCCTTCAGGCCGGCTGGTTGATCTGGGCGATGCGAACCGCCTTCTTGAACTCCTCGAGCATGGACTCGTCCAGGCGGACCTGGGTGGGCCGCTTCACCAGGTTCGGGGTCTGGTCGATCTTGTCCTGCAGCTTCAGCAGTCCGTAGAACAGGTTCTCGGGGCGGGGCGGGCAGCCCGTGATGTACACGTCCACCGGCACGATCTTGTCCACACCCTGCAGCACGGCGTACGTGTTGAACGGTCCGCCGACGCTCGAGCAGGCCCCCATCGAGATGCACCATTTCGGGTCCGGCATCTGGTCCCAGATGCGCTTGAGCACCGGCGCCATCTTGAGGGCCACCGTGCCGGACACGATCATGAGGTCGGACTGGCGCGGGCTGGGCCGGAACACTTCGGCGCCGTAGCGCGCGATATCGAAACGCGCGGTGGAGGAAGCGATCATCTCGATCGCGCAGCAGGCCAGTCCGAAAGTCAACGGCCAGAGGGAGGACTTCCTACCCCAGTTGAACACGTAGTCCACCGTGGTAGTAATGAAATTCTCCTCGAACTTGTTCTGAATGAACGCCATTCGGAACTCCCAGCAGATTGGGTTAATTTTCATTATACAGGTTCGCCGAAGCTGCATCTCGCCGCGGTTGCCGCTCCGCATGCACGGTCTCCCGTTTCCCCTTGGAACGCGGGGAGGGGCAGAGGCCGGCGCCGCATGAGTCTGAACCGGGGCCTCCATGGGCCGGCACCCGGGGAGGCTGAGGAAGAGCGCCTTTTCCGGGCCGCGGCCGGAGGAGCGGTAGTGACGCGGAGAAATCGGACCTGATATACTGAAAAGTGCCCCAAGCAAGTACCGTCGAAGCCCCCCCTGTGTCTCCCCGTGACAACCGGGAGAAGCTTCTGGAGCGGGCCATGTCCCGCCACCATTACTCCGGCGATGCCCTGATCGAAGTCCTGCACACGGCCCAGGAACTCTATGGCTTTCTGTCACCCGGCCTGCTGAAGAGCATCGCACGGAAACTCCGCCTGCCTCCCAGCCGGGTGCTGGGGGTGGCGACTTTCTACCACTTCTTCTCCTTGAAGCCCAAGGGAGAACACACCTTCGTGGTCTGCCTCGGAACGGCCTGCTACGTAGCCGGCGCGCCCAACGTGCTCACCGCTCTGGAGCATCGCTCGACCAAGGCAGGAACCACCACCGCGGACGGCAAGGTGAGCGTGGATGGCGCGCGCTGCATCGGGTCCTGCGGCCTGGCCCCGGCCGTGATCTATAACGGCCGGATCCTGGCGCGGGTGACCCCGGAAAGCATCTCCAAAGAGCTGGATCGGATTGGTGTCGAATGACAGTCGAGGAATTGTTCGATCAACAGGCCGCGGAAGTCGAGCGCCAGAACGCGCTGGAGAACCGCATCTACTGCTGCACGGCGGCGGGCTGCGTATCCTGCGGCTCCGAGGCCGTGCGCAAGGCCATCGGCGAAGAGATCAAGAGCCAGGGATTGACGGGCAAGGTCGAGGTCTGCGGGACGGGCTGCATGGGACTCTGCAGCAAGGGCCCGCTGGTGCGCACCAGCAAGGACGACGCCCTGTACGGCGGGGTGGACGTTTCGAACGCCGCGGCCCTGGTGAGCGCTCCTGAAACACTGGCTCCCCTGCGCATCGACACCTCCGCTCCGTTCTTCATCAAGCAGAAGAAGATCGTGCTGGGCAACAGCGGCCGGGTGGACCCCGAAAAGATCATGGACTACATCGCTGCTGGCGGCTACCAGGCGCTGGCCCGGGCCTGCACGGAACTGGGACCCGCCGGGACGCTGGATGAGGTCAAGAAGAGCGGCTTGCGGGGCCGGGGCGGCGCCGGATACCCCACCGGGCTGAAGTGGGAACTGGTGGCCCGCCAGCCCGGCGACGTGAAGTACGTGGTCTGCAACGCGGACGAAGGCGATCCCGGGGCCTTCATGGACCGCAGCGTTCTGGAGGGCGACCCGCACCGGGTGCTGGAAGGCATGGCCATCGCCGCTTACGCGGTGGGCGCCCAGCAGGGCTACATCTACGTTCGCGGAGAGTATGCGCTGGCCATCCAGCGGCTGCAACTGGCCATCCGGCAGGCGGAACGCGAGCGTTTGCTGGGCAACCGCATCCTGGACAGCGCCTTCCAGTTCCGGGTGGACCTCCGGATCGGCGCCGGAGCCTTCGTATGCGGTGAGGAGACGGCCCTGCTGGCCTCCATCGAAGGGCGCCGGGGACAGCCCCGGCCGAGGCCTCCCTATCCTCCGGAGGCGGGCCTGTGGGGCAAGCCGACGCTGATCAACAACGTCGAGACCTTCGCCAACATCCCGCCGCTGATCCAGAACGGAGGCGAATGGTTTGCCTCCACCGGCACGGCCACCAGCAAGGGCACGAAGGTCTTCGCGCTGGCCGGGAAGATCGCCAACACCGGCCTGATCGAGGTGCCGATGGGAACGCCCCTGCGGGAGATCCTGTTCGACATCGGCGGCGGCGTCCCGGGCGGCCTGGAGTTCAAGGCGGCCCAGACCGGCGGCCCCTCGGGCGGATGCATTCCCGCCGAGTTCCTGGACACGCCGGTGGACTACGAATCCCTCGCCCGGATCGGCTCGATCATGGGCTCGGGCGGCCTGATCGTGATGGACAGCAGCTCCTGCATGGTGGACGTGGCGCGCTTCTTCATGGAGTTCTGCATGGACGAGTCCTGCGGGAAGTGCATTCCCTGCCGGGCCGGCACGGTGCAGATGCACGACATCCTGCTGCGCATGACCAAGGGCGAGGCCTCGTCCCGCGACATGGCCATCCTGGAGGAGCTTTGCACGCTGCTGAGGGAAACCAGCCTGTGCGGCCTGGGCCAGACGGCGCCCAACCCCGTGGTGAGCACGCTGCGCTACTTCCGCCCGGAATACGAGATGCACATTCGCGATCACCGCTGCCCCGCGGGCCTGTGCGAGATGAAAGGCAATGAAGGAGGTGCCCGGTGAGTGTCGTAACGCTGGAGATCGACGGCAAGGTCTGCACCGGCGTGTCAGGAGAAACCGTATTCGACGTAGCCTGGAACAACGGGGTGAAGATCCCGCGCCTGTGCCACATCGGAGGCCTCCCGAACATCGGCGCCTGCCGGCTGTGCCTGGTCGAGGTGGAAGGCCAGAAGAAGCTGCTGCCCGCCTGCATCACGCCGGTCCAGGAGGGCATGGTGGTGCGGACGTGGAGCGAGAAGCTCATCGCCCACCGGCGCCTGATCGTGGAGCTTCTGTTCGCCGAGCGCAACCATGTGTGCTCGGTCTGCGTGGTCAACCGCAACTGCGAGTTGCAGGACCTGGCGGTGGAGCTGGGGCTGGATCACATCCGCCTGCGCTACCAGTTTCCGAAGCTGGTGGCGGACACCAGCCACGAGCGCTTCGGCCTGGACCACAACCGCTGCGTCCTGTGCACCCGCTGCGTGCGGGTGTGCGACGAAGTGGAGGGCGCTCACACCTGGGACGTCTCGAGACGGGGCGCCTTGTCCCAGATCATCGCCGACCTGGGCGAGCCCTGGGGCGAGTCGGACACCTGCACCTCGTGCGGCAAGTGCGTGCAGGTCTGCCCCACCGGGGCGCTGTTTGAAAAAGGCAAGGCGGTGAGCGAGATGCGCAAGGACCGTGGCTTCCTCAAGTACATCGTCACGGCAAGGGAGAAGGGTCAATGGATCCGGTAAATCGGAAACCGAGCCTGGCGACGGTCTGGCTGGGCGGCTGCTCGGGATGTCACATGTCGTTCCTGGACCTGGATGAGCGCCTCATCGAACTGGCGCCGCTGGTGGAAGTGAAGGCATCCCCGCTCACCGACTACAAGGATTTCCCGGAGGTGGATATCACGCTGGTGGAGGGGGCCGTGGCCAACCGCGACCACCTGGAGCATATCCGCACCATCCGCAAGCGCAGCAAAGTGCTGGTCTCTTTCGGCGATTGCGCGGTGACCGGCAACGTGACCGGGATGCGCAACGCCTTTTCGGTCCCCGACTGCATCAACCGCTCGTACCGGGACAATTCCGCGGTGGTGGTCGGCATCCCCAGCGGCAACTCGGTCGTCCCCGAACTGCTGGAGCGGGCGCACCCGGTACATGAAGTCGTGGACGTGGATTACTACCTGCCCGGCTGCCCGCCGGACGGCGACGCCATCCACCAGCTGCTCGTGGACCTGTTGAACGGGCGCGCGCCGTCCAGCGACGGAAGGAGGTTCGGATAAATGGCGGAACGGATTCTGATCAACACCGTGACCCGTGTGGAGGGGCACGCCAAAGTATCCATTTACGTGGACGACGCGGGCGAAGTGTCTTCGGCCCAGTTCCACGTCGTGGAGTTTCGCGGTTTCGAGAAATTCGTCGAGGGCCGCCCGTTCCACGAGATGCCGGGACTGATGTCGCGCATCTGCGGGATCTGCCCGGTCAGCCACGTGCTGGCGAGTTCCAAGGCGGGGGACCGGTTGCTGGGAGTCGAGGTGCCGCCGGCGGCCGTGAAACAGCGCCGCCTGGTGAACCTGGCCCAGATTCTGCAATCGCACGCGCTCAGTTTCTTCCACCTTTCCTCGCCGGACCTGCTGCTGGGCTTCGATTCGGACCCGGCCCGGCGCAACATCTTCGGCTTGATCGACTGCGAGGCCGATTTCGCGCGCCGCGGCATCCGGGTGCGAAAGTTCGGGCAGCGCATCATCGAACTGGTGGGCGGGCGCAAGATCCATCCCTCCTGGAGCACGCCGGGCGGCGTCCAGACCCGTATGGGGGCGGAGGCCCGGGACGAGATCGCGGCCGGCGTTCCCGAAGCGCTGGAATCGGTGAAGCTGGCGCTGGACCGTTTGAAATCGGTGCTGGACAGCTTCCCGGTGGAGATCGAGCACCTGGGGAACTTCCCTTCCCTGTTCCTGGGCATGGTGAGCCCGCGGGGCGAGGTGGAGTTCTACGACGGGGTGATCCGCATCGGCGATGCGGAAGGCAACATCGTGGCCGACGGGCTGGACCCGCTGCGCTACTACACCTACCTGGGCGAGGCCTCCGAGGAGTGGAGCTACATGAAGTTCCCCTTCTATAAGCCGCTCGGCTACCCGGGCGGAATGTACCGGGTAGGGCCGCTGGCGCGCCTCAACGTCGCCGCTTCCACCGGAACGCCGCTGGCCGACCGCGAACTGCGGGAATTCAAGCAGCGCTCGCGCGGCGCGGTGTGCCAGTCGTTCCACTACCACCTGGCCCGGCTGATCGAGATGCTGCACTGCGTGGAGCGCATCGAGGAGCTGATGGTGGACCGCGAGCTGATGGGCAAGCGCGTGCGCGCCCGGGCCGGCCAGAATCAGAACGAGGGCGTGGGCGCCTGCGAAGCCCCTCGCGGCACCCTGTTCCATCACTACGTGGTGGATGACGACGGCGTGATGCAGAAGGTCAACCTGCTGATCGCCACGGGGCAGAACAACCTGGCCATCAACCGGGCGGTGACCCAGGCCGCCCAGCGGTTTGTGCGTCCGGAAGCCATCCAGGAGGGCATGTTGAACCGGGTGGAAGCGGCCATACGCTGCTTCGACCCGTGCCTCTCGTGCTCCACCCACGCGCTGGGGCAGATGCCTCTCGAGATCGACGTCCGGAACAGCCGGGGCGAAGTCGTCAACCGGTACCGGCGGGGCCGGTAGAAGTGGCGGCGCTGCTGATCGCCATCGGCAATGTCTTTCGCAGAGACGATGGGGCGGCCCGGCGGGTGCTGGAGCTGCTCGGTCCTCTGCCCGGGGCCAGGACAGTGGAAGTCATGCAGCTTTCGCCGGAGATGGCGGAGGACATAGCCGCGGCCGGCCGGGTAGTCTTCATCGACGCAGACGTGAATCCCGGCCCGGCGCGACTGGAGCCGGCCGGCTCTCCGTCCGCCTCGCGCAGCCCGCTGGCCCACGCGCTGCACCCGGAGGAAGCCCTGGAGTATGCCCGCCGCCTCTACGGGTTTCAGGGCGAGGCCTGGATCTGCCGGGTGCCGGGAACCGATTTCTCCACCGGAGAAGGGTTGAGCGCGGAAGCCGAAACCAATGCCCGTGAAGCCGCCGGGCTGATTCGCAAGCTGTTCCGGTAGTCTCAGCGCCGGGTCTTGCGAAATTCCCAGGGTGGGACCGCGCCGGGCCGGGACCAGATTCCGCGGCGCGCCGACCGGGCCTCGCGCTCGGCGCCTTCCAGGCGCTTATCCGAAGGAGCGTGATAGCGGTACCACCAGGCGAGACCGGCCTTCACCAGCTCCAGGTTGAGATTGCGGCCGCCCGGGAGAATCACTTCACTCACGGAGCGTCCATAGCGGTCTGTATTCACTACCTGGACGTTCACGGTTTTTCCATACGCGAGTTCGTCCGTAAAGCGGCGGGCGGCCGCGCCGAAATCCTGGCCGCGCTCCGGGCAGTCGATGGCGTGCAGCCTGACTCTGTGAACGCGTCCCTCCCGCAGTACTTCCAGGGTATCGCCGTCCAGGACCCGGACCACGCGGCCGGAAAACCGGCCGGGCTGTTCCGCGCAGCCGGCCAGGCCAAACCAACGGGCGGCGATAGCGGCAAACGAAAAACGGGCGGCTCCGGTCATCGGAACCGCCCATTATAGACGGAGAGGCCTGACTCAGGATGCCTTGGGGAGGGCGAACTGGCCCTCGGCGGCCTCAGGGAGGGCGGCGGCCAGGACATCCTCGATGGTCTCGGCGAAGATGAACTCCATCTCGTTGCGCACCTGATCCGGCAGGTCGCGCAGGTCTTTCTGGTTCTCCTTGGGCAGGATCACCCGCTTCAGCCCGGCGCGCCGGGCCGCCAGCACTTTCTCCTTGATGCCTCCGACCGGAAGCACGAGGCCCGTGAGGGTGATCTCGCCGGTCATGGCCAGGTCGGCGCGGGCCGGCCGCCGGCTATAGAGCGAAGCCAGCGCCGCCGCCATGGTGATGCCCGCCGAGGGGCCGTCCTTGGGAACCGCTCCGGCGGGAACGTGCACGTGCACACCGTTGCGGCGGAACAACGTGCGGTCGATGCCCAGCTCATCGGCGTGCGACCAGACATAGCTCTGGGCGGCGCGGGCCGACTCCTGCATCACCTCGCCAAGCTGGCCCGTGATGGTCAGGTCCCTGCCGCCCGGCAGCAGGGTGGCCTCGATGTAGAGCACATCGCCGCCGGCCTCGGTCCAGGCCAGTCCCGTAGCCACGCCGGCCGGCAGCTTGTTCCGGGCCTGTTCCGGCGAGTGGCGCTCCGGACCCAGCATGTCGGGCAGGTCCTTCACCTCCACGGTCACCGGCTCGGTCTTGCCCTCGGCGAAGCGCAGCGCCACCTTGCGCACCAGGGTGCCTATGGACCGCTCCAGCTGGCGCACGCCGGCCTCCCGGGTGTACCGCGAGATCACGCGCCGCAGCGTCTCGTCCGGGAGGACGCACTGTTCGGGAGTCAGGCCGGCCTCCGCCAGTTGGCGGGGCACCTGGTAGCGCCTGGCGATCTCGATCTTCTCCTCTTCGCTGTATCCGGGCAGGCGCAGGATTTCCATACGGTCCAGCAAAGGCCGCGGGATGGTATCCAGGGTATTGGCCGTGGTCAGGAAGAACACCTTCGACAGATCGAAAGGCAGGTCCAGGTAGTTGTCGCGGAAGGTCTTGTTCTGCTCCGGATCCAGCACTTCCAGCAGCGCAGCGGCCGGGTCTCCGCGAAAGTCCCGCCCCAGCTTGTCTACCTCGTCGAGCATCAGCACCGGGTTGTTCACCGCCGCGCGGCGTATGGCTTGCAGCAGGCGGCCGGGCATGGCCCCGATGTAGGTCCGGCGGTGGCCCCGCAGCTCGGCCTCATCGTGCATGCCGCCCAGGCTCATACGCTCGAACTTCCGGCTCAGGGAGCGGGCGATGGACTGGCCGAGCGACGTCTTGCCGACTCCGGGAGGTCCGACGAAGCACAATATGGGCGCTTTGGCCTTGGGGTTCAGCTTCAGGACGCCCAGGTGCTCCAGGATGCGCTCCTTAACCTCCTTCAGGCCGTAGTGGTCTTCGTCCAGCACCTGGCGCGCGGTGGGGATGTCCACCACGCTGTCCGAGGAGACCAGCCAGGGCAGCTCCAGCACGTAATCCAGGTAGGTGCGAATGACGTGGTAATCCGGGGCGCCGGCCGGAAGCCGCTCCATGCGCGACAGCTCGCGTTCGGCCTCCTTGCGCACGTCTTCCGGCAGATTGGCCTTTTCCAGCCTCTCCCGCAACTGGCCGGCCTCGGCCTGCTCGGGGTTCTTCTGGCCCAGCTCCTCCTGGATGGCGCGTAACTGCTGGCGCAGAATGTACTCGCGCTGCTCTTTGGACATCTCGGACTGAGCCTGGCTGGCGATCTTGGAGCGCAGCTCCAGCACCTGAACCTCGTGAGTCAGGTAGGCGTGCATCAGGCGCAGCGCATCGGCCCGGGTGGCGGCCTCCAGCAGCGCCTGCTCTTTCTCCAGTTCCATGCCAAACAGGGAGGCCAGGCCGTAGACCAGCCGCAGGGGGCTCTCGGCGGTAGCCAGCATCCGCGCCAGCTCGGCCGGCACCTGGGGCTGCGCCAGGGACAGCGCTTTGCTCGCCAGTTCGATGATCTCCCGGTGGAGCGCTTCTTCCTCGGGATTGGCTTCATCGGGGACCGGGTAGTTGCGGAAGCTCACCCGCAGGTAGGGGCCGGCGTGCTCGACCAGTTCCACGGCTACCCGCTCGGTTCCCAGGACGACGATGTCCACGGCGCCTTCGCTGCGCACCAGCCGCTTGATTACGCCCTTGGTGCCGATAGGGTAGAGGTCTCCCTGGCGCGGTTCCTCGATCGAGGCGTCACGCTGCGCCAGGACGACGATCTCCTTCTCCTCGCCCGCCAGAACCGCTTCGACAGCCGCCAGCGATGCCTGCCGCCCCACCTTGAAGGGCAACATGACGGAGGGAAACAAGACCGTATTCTTCACCGGCAGAAGGGGAAGCGATTGGATATTCTCGGAGTTCATAGATTTAGCGCGCCTCTGTCATATTGGATTAGCAATGTATGCTTATGGATTCAGCAGGCGAGGCCCTCCCACCCCTTCCCCCGGCATTCCGGTTGCCACGCCGGCCCTGGTCGTCTGCTGGAACGCGTCTTGCAACTCGCACGGCAGGAGAGCGGCCTCCCATGGATCGAAGCCTGCACCCGATGCTGATCGTCTTTCCCTTTGCCCTGCTCGCTACTTCGTTCATTTTCGACATGTTGTATCTTTTCACCGGCGACGCCACCTGGACCAGCCTGGCCACCTGGCTGATCGCGGGCGGGGTGTTGAGCGGGCTGGCGGCGGCATTTTTTGGAGTTCGCGACTGGCTCGCCATGCCTTCCGGAAGCGATGCCAGGCGGATCGGGTTCTGGCACGGGGTGGGCAACAGCCTCCTGTTGCTCTTCTTTGTGGTGAGCTTCTGGCTGCGCTACCAGGCCCCGGGCGCGCCTCTGGCGATCGCGATCTCCCCCCTGGCGATGCTGACGGCCCTGCCGACCGCCTGGCTGGGTGCGGAACTGGCCGGACGGCTTCGGGAGGGCGCGGAGGGCCTGCCCGAAGCACGTTGAGGCGGCCGTCTTCTCAGCCGGTGATGCCCTTCCGGCAGGCCGGGCAGAAGGCGGCATTCTTCACGTCCAGCCGTTCGACCGCGTGAGTGGAGGCCATCACGCAGCTCCAATCGCGGCAATGCCGCAGCCCGAAAGTATGGCCAAGTTCGTGGAGCGACTCTTTGAGCAGGCGCAAGGCCAGGACCTCCGCCCGTGCGGGCAGGCCGTAAAACTCCTCGCGCAGGCGGTGCAGGGAGACCACCGCGCAGGGTCCCGCGAGCTGGGCTTCGCCGAACACGAAGGTGAGAACCGGGACAAACAGGTCGAGTCCGGTCACCCCGAGCAGGCGCGTCTCCTCCCCGGCCAGTGGGATGAGCTGCTGGAGGATGGCGGTGGAGTAGTGCTGCCGGCGGATGGGGTCGAAGGCGAAAGCCGCGTCCAGGGGGGTGTCGCGGACATGGCAGGAGACCTGAAAGGTGCGCGCCAGCCCGGCCGCGAGTTCGTCCAGGAGTTCGAGACTCACATCCGGGCCGACGGCCTGGAGGTGGATGGCCTTCATCGGCTCATTTCAGCCCGTAGCGCTTCAGCTTGTTGTAGAGCGTCGTGCGGTCGATCCCCAGCACCCGCGCCGCGCGAGACAGGTTGCGTTCGGTCTCTTCCAGGATTCTCTCGATGTGAACTCTTTCCACATCCTCCAGACTGCGCGCCGCGGCAGCGCCCGGGCGCTGGATCTGAAACGGAAAGTCGGAAGGCTGGACTTCCGAGCCCCGGGCCGTCACCAGGGCCCGCTCCACGGCATTTTCCAGTTCGCGCACGTTGCCCGGCCAGTCGTAGTTCAGGAGGGCTTCCAGCGCCTGGGAGGAAAGCCGCATCCCGGGCTTGTTCATGGATTCGCCGAAGGCATGGAGGAAGTGATCCACCAGCAGGGGGATATCCTCGCGGCGCTCCCTCAGAGGCGGCAGTTCGATGGAGAAGACGTTCAGGCGGTAGTAGAGATCGGGACGGAAGGTGCCGGCTTTGACCAGGTCCTCCAAGCGCTTGTTGGTGGCCGCCACGCAGCGGAAATCCACTTTGACCGGCTGATTGGAGCCCACCCGTACGATCTCCTTTTCCTGCAGCACGCGCAGCAGGTCGGTCTGGGTCTTGAGGCTGATGTCGCCGATCTCGTCCAGAAAAACCGTACCCCCCTCGGCGGTTTCGAACTTGCCTTTCTTGCGGTACTGGGCTCCGGTGAACGCGCCGCGCTCGTGGCCGAACAGCTCGCTCTCCAGCAGGGTCTCGGTGAGCGCGCCGCAGTGGATGGTCACCAGGGGCATATAGCGGCGCGGGCTGGAGGCGTGGACCGCGCGGGCCACCAGTTCCTTGCCGGTGCCGCTTTCGCCCAGCACCAGCACGGTGGCGTCGGTGGGACCCACCATTTCGACCAGCTCGAGCACGCGCTTCATGGGCGCGCTGGTCCCGACCAGCTGGCTCTGGGGGAAGATCTGCTGCAGGTTCTCGCGCAGGCGCACCACCTCCTGCCGGGCGCGCCGGTGCTCGATGGCCTTGGCGACCAGGTGCAGCAGCTCGTCGGGGTCCACCGGCTTGGTGATGTAGTCGTAGGCGCCGCGCTTGAGCGCCTGCACGGCGGTCTCGACCGACGAGTATCCGGTCATGATGATGACCGTCAGCTCCGGGTCGGCCTCGCGCAGGCGGTTCTGGAGCTCCATGCCGTCCATGCCGGGCATCTTGATGTCCAGCAGCGCGAGGTCGAAGCTCTCCTGCTGGACCGCCTCCAGGGCCTCCCGCCCGCCCGCGGCCGGCCGGGCATAGTAGTCCTCGGCCGCGAACCACTTGCTCAACGAGTCCCTGACCACCAGTTCGTCGTCGACAATCAGGATCTTGCCTTTGTTTTTCGCAGCCGGTTGGGGTTCCAAGCCATCGCCTCCTTCAACTGACACCCGCCGCCAGGGACAATTCCAGGGGCAGCCGGATGGTGAATTCCGTGCCTTCGCCCTCCTTGGAGCGCGCCGCGATCGAACCGCCGTGCTGCTCGACGATGCTTCGCGCCACGGCCAGGCCGAGGCCGGTCCGGTGCTCATCCTCCTTGGTGGTGAAGAACGGGTCGAAGATGTGCGGCAGCACCTCCGGTGGAATGCCGCCGCCTGTGTCCGCGATGCGGATTTCCGCCATGCCGGCCCCCGCATCGTAACCGGTCGCGATGCGCAGAGCGCCGCCGCGCGGCATGGCGTCCCCGGCGTTCACGAGGATGATCAGCACGGCCTGCTGGATCTGGCCGGCGTCGGACGGAACCGGCGGCAGCTGGGGACTGAGCTGCTGCCCGAGTTCGATCCCCTGGAGGTCGAACTTGTGCCGCACCAGGGTGAGGGCCCGCTCCACCAGAGTATTCAGATCCTGCGGCTCGCGCTGTGACGGCGCCTGCCGGGCGAAGGTGAGCAGATTGCGCATGATGTCGCCGCAGCGCCGGCTTTCCCGTTCGATGATGCGCAGGTTCTCGACCAGTTCCGCCCGCACCGGCTCCCGCAGGTCGCTCTTCTCCAGCGCCCGCAGGGTCAGCCGGGCGTAGGTGAGGATGCCGAACAGCGGGTTGTTGACTTCATGAGCCACCGTGGCGGCCAGTTTCCCGATGGAGGCCATCTTCTCGCTGCCTACCAGGGAGGTATGGGCCTGCTCGAGTTCCCGGCTCTTTTGCTCGACGCGCCGCTCCAGGCTGCAGGTCCATTCATTGATCTCCGCCTGGGCGGCGGCCAGTTCCTCGGTCATCTTGTTGAACGCGGCCGCCAGGTCGCCCAGTTCGTCCTGGGAGCGCACCGGCAGGCGATAGGCCAGGTCCCCGCCCGCTACCCGCTGCGTGCCGGCTTTCAGTTCCCTCACGGGACGGTGAAGCACGATCCAGGTGAAAAGCGCGCTGCCCATGGAGGCCAGGATCATGGCCAGCAAAGTAAAACCGGCCAGCCGGCGGCGGTGCTGCACGATCTGCGCGTCCACCTCGGCAAGAGAGAGATTGGCATCGATGACTCCCAGAATGCGCTGGGTGGGGGGGTGGGCGTGACACGCGGCATCCGAACAGGCGGGGCGGTTCTCGATCGGACGGATCATGCCCAGCAGGCGCTCTCCGGAAGTTTCGGTGAAGATGCGGGACCGGTCGGGCCGTGCGAGCCTGGTGAGGGGCGCCTCCTGGGCATGGCAGCCGTAACAGGCTTCGGCACTCTTGTCCACCACGCGGTTCACCTCGCTGGCGTCGGTGGAAAAGCTGATGCGGCCCTCTTTATTCAGAATCCGCACCCGGCGGATGCCCGGCTCGCTGCCGAAGGCCTTCATGATCTCGTACAGCGCCGTGCGGTCGTTGCGCATCATCTGGTAGCGCGTGCTGCGCTCGATGATGTCGCTGACCCGGTCGGCGCTGCGCAGCAGCAGTTGCTCGGACTGGGCCTGCTGCATGCGCAGGTTGAAGAAGCCGAACAGGGCAAAAAAAGCCCCCGTGCTCACCACCACGCAGGCAGCCAGCTTGAAGGCAAGCCTGGAATGCAGGGGGTTGAGCCGTTGCCAGGGCGTGTCAATCACCTCCCGCGGCTACCGGCTCCGGCGCTGTCCGGGCGGCAGCCGGCTCTTCCTCCGCTGCCTCGAACACCGGGAGGTACGCCGCCACGATGCGGAAGACGGCGAAGCCTCCCGCCACGATCGCCAGGGTTACCGCCACTTCAGTCCACTTCGGGATGTATTGCGTCCCGGAGCCTGCCTCCAGGGCGGTGACGCTGACGTTCAGCCGGTTGGTCACGAAACCGAAAACCACCATCAGGGCTGAGGCGTAGAGCTTCCCGGGCGAACTGCGGATGCGGTCGCTGTACAGCATCAACATCGGCACGATCATCAGCAGCGCCTCGAGGCCGAACAGGTAGCTCTCCGTGCGGTTTTCCAAAACGCGGCTCAGCGCCCCGCGCTGCGCCAGGTCCAGGAAGCGCATGGTCACGTAGACCGAGAGCAGCACCGCCAGCACGCGCCCCATGCTCTCCAGCAGCGAAAACTCCAGCCGGCGGCCGAAGGCCCGGGTGCTGTGCCAGGATTCGAAAATCGTCATGGCCATGCCCACGCAAACCGCCGACACGAAGAAGAAGACCGGAAGCCAGGGCGTGTACCACAGCGGGTGCATCTTGTAGGGCACGATCAGGAACAGGCTGCCCAGAGAGGATTGGTGCAGCGTGGACAGGATCACTCCCAGGATGACCAGCGGCACCGAGATGGCATGCAGCCATCCCAGCGGCGCTTTCCACCCCAGGCGCTCGAAGACCGCGGGCAGGAACTCCAGAAACAGCACCGTGGTATACAGCATCACGCACCAGGCCACCTCGAACATGACCGAGTGCGGGTTCCACATGATGATGGCATGCCAGATGGAGAACGGCCGGCCGAGATCCAGCAGCAGGGCCAGGATGACCAGCACGTATCCGAGAAAAGCGGTAAGCACGGCGGGACGAAGTATCGGCCGGTATCTCTTGATGTTGAAAATCTCTACTACCGCCACCAGGGTAAAGCCGCCGGCTGCCAGGCCGACGCCGCAGAGAATGTCGAAGCCGATCCAGAGACCCCACGGAAACTGGTCGCTGAGGTTGGTGGCGCCGGCCAGACCCGAAGTGACTCTCACAAAGACCGCGTACAGGCCCGCCAGCATCAGCAATACGAAGATGGAGCGCCAGACCGTGAGCTTGGGAACCGTAAAAGGCATTTACCGCTCCTCCTTGCGGGCCGGGCCTTCCGCCGCGCGCACCGCTTCCCGCCGGTGTGTGATCCAGTAGATGCCGCCCAGCGCGACCGCTCCGACGGAAGCGACGCCGGGAACGGCGGAGAGCGCCTGCCAAGTGAGCGCAGGCAGGGCGTGCTGGGGCAGGCCGGCAGGCAGGCCGAGCTGCTCGAAAGGCACCGCGGAAAGAAACAGAACGGACGTGCCTCCGGCTTCCCGCACGCCGTAGATGCGGTTGAAGTACTCCGATGGCTTTTCGGAGATGCGGCGCCGCGCCTCCGCGATCAGTTTGTCACGCTCGCCGCAGATGGTGGCGCCGTTCGGACACGCTTCCGAGCAGGCCGTCGGCTTTCCTTCCCGCTGGCGTTCGTAACACATATTACATTTCCGCACGCGGGGGAAGGCCGCGCTCCACTCGTACGAAGGCACCTGGAAAGGACAGGCCAGCATGCAGTAGCGGCAGCCGATACAGCGGTCTTCGTGGTAGATGACGGGCCCCAGGGCGGTCTTCTCGAGGGCGCCCACCGGACACGCCGAAACGCACGAGGGCTCGCCGCAGTGCATGCAGAGACGGCGCGAATAGCGTTCGCCGTGGGTTTGAACAACCGTCAGCTTTTTCTCGGACAGGCGTTCCTGGGCGGCCACCGCTTCGGTGTACGGCAGATTCCAGCGGCGGGCGCAAGCCTCTTCACATTGCTTGCAGCCCACGCATAACGTGCTGTCAAAGAGGATTGCTTTTGTCATTAGTTTCGGATCCTCTTATCCCTAACTATAGTATAATCCCACACCCGATTGTTGCTTTTCGGTACGGTCCGCGGTGGAGAGGCGCCGTGCTTCGGCCTGGGAGCCGAAGCACAGCGCGTGGGCGGGGAACCCGGGTGGGAGGACTGGTGTTTGAACCTGAAGTCGCGCGGAATCCGTACCGTACGAGAGGCTCTAGACCCCGGTGAGGAAAAATTCGGCAGTCACCTCGCGCCACTTGGCGCCGGGCAGGCCTGCGCAGAGGTCTTCCACCGGGGTACCGCCATCGGCTGCGGCCGCACCCGCCAGTTGCGGCTGCCAGGCGTAGAGGCGCTGGATGGCGTCGCTCATCCAACTGGACACCAGCGACTTAGGGATCAGGTTGCGGGCGGTGCTCTCCTCATCAGGGACATGTACGGTCATCAGCCAGCCGTGTCCGTAGGGGTCGCGGCGGAGCAAGGACGGGTCGCTCAGGACCTCCGGGTTGATCTCCACGACTTCGCCCTCGATCGGCGAAACCATCTCGGCCTTTTCGCCGTTGCGAAAGACCGACCAGGCCTTCTGTCCCTGACGGATCCACTGGCCGGGTTTGGGCAGTTCGATCTTCTCGACCGCGCCGGCCAGCGCGGCGCCGAATTCGTCCACGCCCACCCGCATCAGGTGGCGGCGTTCCTGCAGAAGCCAGGTATGGCCG
Source organism: Bryobacterales bacterium (assembly GCA_020852755.1). Taxonomy (GTDB): domain Bacteria; phylum Acidobacteriota; class Terriglobia; order Bryobacterales; family Bryobacteraceae; genus JADZAF01. Next base: position 15,093 of record JADZAF010000282.1, on the reverse strand, counting down.
GGGTGGTACCTGAGTTCCTCGGGCACCAGAAAACCTTCTACATAAGCGGGTTGGAGGATTCCGGGGGCTTTCTTTGCCACGGCGACTGGCTGCGCGACCGCCTTGCGGCTAAGGAAGTAGTCCAGCACGGCGAAGGCGACGAAGGTCAGTAACACCAGGATTACGGTCATTGAGTCTCATTCCTTTCGCCGTTAATATTGCACCTCCGGGTCCGAAATCGGAAGCCTCTCAAATAAAAGGAGATACGCCTGACCGGGCTTGGCCCCTACTGATGGATATCCCAACACCCCTTTCGCCAGGAGCTGCCTCTGCCGCAGATAACTGCGTTGTATTTGAATCACTTAACTCATCGGGAGGGATTTTCAACAGTAGTGTTGAGAATGTCTACAACGCTTTGCCCGGGGTTGTAGTGATCCCCCGTCCTTGGGCGGAGCTGCCTCCCTGGAACCCTCCCACAGCAAGGCCTCCGGCGGAGCCGCGTCCACGAGGCGGGAGACCGCGACCGGGTAAGGAGAGGTTCCGGTGAGCCTCCCGCGCTTCCAACCGCCTGAATGGGAATACAGCACACGCCGGGCCCCGGACACACCGGCGGCCGCTCCGCCTGAACCCTAAAGCTTCCCCGGCGGTCGGCCGATCCCAGGTGCATATGGCCGAACGGCGCCTCGAACCCCGCCTGATGTGCGCGGACCTGGTTGAGATCTTCTGGAGGGATCAAGCCGGCCGCTCACGCAAGGCCACGGCGATTCTGGAGGACATCTCACTCTCCGGAGCCTGCCTCCAGTTGGACGGGCCGGTGCCTTTGAAATCGGCGGTACGGATCCATCATCCCCGGAGCAAGTTCCAGGGCACCGTGCGGTACTGCGTCTACCGTGAGATCGGCTACTTCCTGGGGATCGAGTTCGGGCCGGGATGCCGCTGGTCCCGCAGCCGCTTTCGCCCGCAGCACCTGCTGGACCTGCGCCAGTTGATGGAGCGCGGAGTCAGGAAGGCGGCGGGCCGGACGCCCCGGGGAACCTCCGCCGCCTCATAGCACCTCTTCCGTGCCGCGACCCGCACGGCCGGCCGGACCGCACGGCATCCCGCGGGCGGAACCGGGTTCTCAGCGCAAACCCTGGCGGGCGGCCCGCATGGCCCGTTCAAAGCCCGGCAAGGAACCCTCGATCACCCGGCGTTCAACCGTGAGCGACAGCCGGAAATAGCCCGCCCGGCCGAAGCCCGATCCCGGCACGGCCAGGATGCCTTCCTTCTGCAGCAGCCGGATGAAAGCCACGTCGTCGGGAATGGGCGTCCGGGGAAATACGTAGAAGGCGCCCTGGGGACGGTTCACCTGGTAGCCGAAGCGGGACAGGTTCTCGCACACCAGGTCCCGCTTGCGCTGGTAGGCCGCTACGTCCACGGTGGCCTCGCCCGATTCCGCCACCACCCATTGCCAGATGGCCGGAGCGTTGACGAAGCCCAGGATGCGGTTGGTGAACGTGCAGGCGTTGATCAGCTCCGCGGCTTCCGGAAACCGCGGGGAGACGGCCAGGTAGCCGATGCGTTCGCCGGCGATGGCCTGCGCCTTGGACCAGGAATGGGCCACCACCGCCCGCCGGACGTGCAGGGACACTTCGGGCTGCCGGATCCCGTCGTAGAGCAGCGCCTTGTAGGGCTCGTCGCTGATCAGCGTAATGGGGCGGGCCTGCCGGTCGAGCATGGCCCCCAGTTCCTCCAGCGCTTCCCGCGGATAGACGACTCCGGCCGGGTTGTTGGGGGAGTTCAGTATGATGGCCCGGGTGCGCTCCGTGACGGCGCGCTCCATGCGGTCCACCCGCAGCGAGAAATCGTCCCCGGTTTCCACCTCCACCATGCGCCCGCCGTGGTTCTGCACGTAGAAGGGGTACTCGGCGAAATAGGGGACCGGAACGATCACTTCGTCGCCCGGATCCAGCAGGGCCCGCAGCACCGTGTTGATGGCGCCGGACGAACCCACCGTCATGATGACGTGCTCGGCGGTGAAGGGCAGGCCGCTCGAGGCGGCCAGCCGCGCCGCGATGGCCGCGCGCACTTCCGGAAAGCCGGCGTTGGGCATGTAGCCGTGCATGCCGGGCCGGCCGTTGAGCGCCACCCGCCGCAGCGAAGCCAGCACCTCTTCGGGCGGCTCCACCTCCGGGTTGCCCAGGGTGAAATCGAAGACGTTCTCCGCGCCCCTTTCCGCTTTCAGGCGGATGCCCTCTTCGAACATCCGGCGGATCCAGGAAGCGCGCTCCAGGTGTTGGGAAACGGTGCGGGCTACGATCATGTCTCGATGCGGTTGTAGACCTCGACGTCCTCCACCACGTTCATGCCGGCGGCCTGGAGCAGGGTGATGGCCGCATCCGGCTGGTCGAAGCGGAACAGCAGCACGGCGCGGTCCTGGCGTCCGAAGGGGAAGGCGTACATGTACTCGATGTTGACCGCGCTGTTCTCGAAGACCTCCAGGACCTGGAAGAGGCCGCCCGGCCGGTCGGGAACCTCCACGGCGACCACTTCGGCGACGTTGACCACATATCCGGCCTCGCGCAGCAGCGCCGCTCCGGACTTCCAGTCGGAGACGATCAGGCGCAGGATGCCGAACTGCTGGGTATCGGCCAACGAGAGCGTGCGGATGTCCACCCCCTCGCGCGCCAAAAGACGGCAGGGCCCGATCATCTGGCCGGGCTTATTCTCCAGGAACACCGACAGTTGATGGATCTTCATGACGTTTCCTCGGCGGCCGCCCGAGCCGGGCGGCCCGGTTAGTCCTGCATGTTCCTCCGGTCGATCACGCGCCGGGCCTTGCCCTCGCTGCGCGGGATCGAGCGCGGCCCTACCAGGCGGACCATGGCCCGCAGGCCCAGGGTCTGTTCCAGCGCGCGCATCAGCCGCGCGTTCAAATCCTCCAGGGACCCCACCTTGTCGCTGAAAACTTCGGGCGTGACTTCCACCTGCACCTCGAGCTCGTCCAGCCCCTTGTGGCGGGTCAGAATGATCTGGTAGTGCGGCAGGGTGCCTTCGATGGTCAGCAGGGCGGTCTCGATCTGCGACGGGAAGACGTTGATGCCGCGGATGATGAACATGTCATCGCTGCGCCGCCCGATCCGTCGGATGCGCCGCACCGTCCGGCCGCAGCCGCAAGCCTCGGTCTCCAGGGCGGTGATGTCGCGGGTGCGGTAGCGGATCATCGGCATGGCGTACTTGGTGAGCGCGGTCAGCACCAGCTCGCCTTCGGCGCCCTCGGGCGCCGGCTCGCCGGTGGCGGGATCCACGATCTCCGGAAAGAAATGGTCCTCGAAGACATGCAGCCCGTTCTGGCAGCAGCACTCCGAAGCCACCCCGGGGCCGATGATCTCCGAGAGCCCGTAGATGTCGTAGGCCTTGATGCCGCTCACCGCCTGGATGTGCCTGCGCATCGACTCGGTCCAGGGCTCGGCGCCGAAGACGCCGATCTTGAGGGAAAGGTCGCGGATATCCACCCCCAGGTCGGATGCCCGGTCCAGCAGGTGAATGAAGTAGCTGGGGGTGCAGCAGATGGCCGTCACTTTGAAATCGCGCATCACCATGATCTGCCGGTCGGTATTGCCGCCGGAGATGGGAATGACGGTGGCGCCCAGCCCCTCGGCGCCGTAGTGCGCGCCCAACCCTCCGGTGAACAGCCCGTAGCCGTAGGCGTTCTGGATGACGTCGCCCTTGTGCAGGCCGCAGGCCGCCAGGGTGCGGCCCATGACGCTGGTCCAGACCTCCACGTCGTCCTTGGTGTAGGCCACCACGATCGGCTTCCCGGTGGTGCCGCTGGAGGCGTGCAGGCGCACGATCTCCTGCATGGGACTGGCGAACAGGCCGAAGGGGTAGGTATCGCGCAGATCGGTCTTGACAGTGAAGGGCAGGTGGACAATGTCGTCCAGCGAGCGAACGCACTCCGGCCGCAGGCCGCGTTCTTCCAGGCGCGAGCGGAACAACTGCACTTTATCGTAGGCGCGGCGCACCACCGCCTGCAGGCGGCGCAGCTGCAGTTCCCGCATCTGCGGCAGGGGAAGGTAATCCGGCGCGCTGGCCGGATGGAAACATCCCGGGGCGGTGTCCCAGAATTCGTTCATAGGCTCCTCGCGGCGCGCCCCATGGCGAAGGCGCGCAGGTTGATCTCGTGCAGGTGCTCGGGCAGGTGGGCGCGGATGGCCGCGTGCCATTCTTTTTCGGGTATTGCCAGATAGGTGCTCAGCACGCCCAGCAGGGCGACGTTGAAGCTGCGCTTGTGCGGCAGTGCGCGCTCGTCGATGATCTCCGGCGGAATGATCACGCCCCCTGCGCGCAGCTGGTGGCGGCAGGCCGGCTCCTGGCCGGGCGAGACCACCAGCAGGTAATCGGCCGCGCCGTCGGGCACCATGGGGCTCAGCACCTTCGCCCCGAAGCGCACGTCGCTGCTGACCGATCCGCCGCGCTGGCTCATGCCGTGGATCTCGCTCTTCTTCACGTCCAGCCCGGTGCGGAACGCCGCCCCGGCCAGGATATCGGAGGCTTTCAGCACGCCCTGTCCGCCCAACCCGGCAATCACCACGCTGGTGACTTCATTCTTTCGGCGCATCGCATTTCTCGTATTGGCGAATCTGGCCGGCAGCCAGCAGGCAGTTGCGCCGCGCCACGATCACGGAGAGTTCCCCGGCGGCCAGCCGCTGCGCCACCAGGCGCTGGAAGGCGGCGGGATCGAGAGTGGGATCGACCACCTGCACGCTCGCGATGCCCAGGGAGCGGGCGATGCCTTCGATGCTCACTCTTCCGGTGGGCTGGTGGTCCAGGGTGCGGCCCGTGGCGGGGTGTTCCTGCAGCCCGGTCATGGCCGTGGTGCCGTTATCCAGTATCAAAACCACGTGTCCGCCCGCCGGTGGATTATATACCATCTCCACCAGACCCGTAATTCCGCTATGGATGAAAGTGCTGTCGCCGATCACGCTCACCACGCGCCGCGCCTCGTCCTCGGGAAGCACGTGCCGCAGGCCCAGCCCGGCGCCGATGGACGCGCCCATGCAGGTCTGCGTGTCCATGGCCTCGAAGGGCGGCAGCACGCCCAGCGTGTAGCAGCCGATGTCGCCCGACACGATGCAATCCAGATTGCGCAGCGCCTGAAACACGCTGCGGTGCGGACAGCCGTTGCACAGTTGCGGCGGCCTGGCGGGCGGCGGCGGCGGTTCCGGGGAGAGGTCCCGCTTCAGGATGCGGGCCACGCGGTCGACGGTCAGCTCGCCGAAGCGGTACATGCCGGGCTTGCCCTCCACGGCGATGCCCGCGGCGCGGGCCGCTTCCACCAGGTAAGGGTCGCCTTCCTCGACCACAACGCAGCGCTCGACCGAGTCCGCGAAGGCGCGGATCGCTTCGATGGGCAGCGGATAGGTGAGGCCGAGCTTCAGGAAGCGGGCATCCGGCGCGGCTTCCCCGGCGTGTGCGAAAGCGATGCCGGAAGTCACGATACCCAGCGCCCGGCTCCCCTCGAAGAGCCGGTTGGGGCCCTGCTCTTCGTTCCACTTCTCGATACCTGCCAGCTTTTCGCGCAGCCGGCGGTGGGCCGGGCGGGCGTGGGCCGGAATCATGACCAGGGTGCGCGGATCCCTTCGGAAGGAGGGCTGCACCGGAGGCAGCCAATCGGTTTCCGCCCGCGGCCGCACCACCGTCTTGGAGTGGCAGATGCGCGTGGTTACACGCAGCATCACCGGCAGGTTCCAGCGCGCGGAAATCTCCAGCGCCAGCAGAGAGAACTCGTAGGCTTCCTGGGAGTCGGAAGGCTCCAGCATGGGAACCCCGGCGGCCACCGCGTAGCGCCGGTTGTCCTGTTCGTTCTGGCTGGAGGCCATGCCGGGGTCGTCGGCCGAAACCAGCACCAGGGCGCCGGGCACGCCGGTATAGGCCATGGTGAAGAGGACGTCGGCGGCCACATTCAGACCCACGTGCTTCATCGTCGCGAGCGCTCGAGCGCCGCCGTTGGCCGCGCCCAGTGCGACTTCCAGCGCGACCTTCTCGTTGGGCGCCCACTGCGCTCTGCCCCCCAGCGCCGCGAAGCTCTCCAGGATTTCGGTGGAGGGAGTGCCGGGATAGCCGGTTCCGAGGGCTACCCGGCCGTGCAGGGCAGCCAGCGCGATGGCTTCGTTTCCGCTGAGCAACAACCGGCCTGAATCGTTCATGCGAGGGGCGGGCACTCCGAAATAAAGACAATTCTATCTTGATGGTCCTTTATACTACAAGCGCCGGCGCGCCCCGCGTCCCCGGAAACGGGAGATGGTGTGGGCCGAGCCGCTACCCCGAGAGCGCAGTTCAGGGGACAACGCGAGGGAAGTCCCCCGCTCCCCAAAGCTGCGGCCCGGCAGCGCCCGGGCGGCCCCCGGCCGCGCGCCCGGTCAAGCGGCGGGTCTGCACTCCCGCGCCGCCACCCACTCCGGCCCGGACCCGGCTTCCGCTCTCAGCGCTGCTGCTGTTATGCTCCGCTTATGGCCACTTATTTCGAACAGAACCGCGCCAGCTTCGTGGATGGACTCAAATCGTTCCTGCGCATTCCCAGCATCAGCACCCTGCCCGAGAACAAGCCCGACATACGGCGCGCGGCGGAATTCGTGGCCGCGGAACTGCGCCAGGCCGGTCTCACCCGGGCCGAGCTGATCGAGGGCGAAGGCAACCCGTTGGTGTACGGCGAGTGGCTGGGCGCCCCGGGCAAACCCACTATCCTGTTCTACGGCCACTACGACGTGCAGCCCGTGGATCCCCTGGAAGAGTGGAAGTCGCCGCCCTTCGAGCCGGACGTGCGCGGCGACGACATCTTCGCCCGCGGGGCGTCCGACGACAAGGGCCAGACCTACATCCTTGTCAAGGCCGTGGAAGGGCTCATGAAGAGCACGGGCCGGCTGCCGGTCAACGTGAAGTTCCTGGTGGAGGGTGAGGAGGAGTGCGGCGGCGAGCATATCGAGCGCTACGTATCCTCCAAACCGCCGCAGTTGCAGGCCGACGCGGCGGTGATCTGCGACACCGAGATGTTCGCTCCCGAGCTGCCCACCCTTTGCGTGGGCCTGCGCGGCATCGTCTACACCGAACTGCACGTGCAGGGCGCCGACCACGATTTGCACTCGGGAGTCTATGGGGGCGCGGCGCCCAACCCGATCCAGGCCGTGGCCGAAATCCTCTGCGCGCTGAAGGACCGCGAAGGCCGGATCCACATCCCCGGCTTCCTCGACCGGGTGGCGCCGCCGGCTCCCGCCGAGCGCCAGGCCTGGGACCGGCTGCCGTTCGACGTCGAGCACTACACAAAGAAGGAGATGGGCGCCCGTGAGCTGACCGGGGATCCCGATTTCAGCCTGTTCGAGCGGGTGTGGGCGCGTCCCACACTGGAGGTTCACGGAGTGCGGGGCGGCTTCACCGGAGAGGGCGCCAAGACGGTGATCCCGGCCCGCGCGGTGGCCAAGATCAGCCTGCGCCTGGTGGCCGACCAGCGGCCCGCCGAAGCCGCCGAACAGTTCCGCAACGCCGTCCGGCAGGTCTGCCCGAAAGGCGTGGCGGCCGAGGTTAAACTACTGCATTCGGCCGCGCCCTCCCTGGTGGATCCCGGCAATCCCTTCATCCGCGCCGCCGCCCGGGCCCTGACCGAGAGCTTCGGAAAGGAAACGGTCTACATCCGTTCGGGCGGGTCGATCCCGGTGGTGGGCCTGTTCGACCGGCACCTGGGCATCCCCAGCGTGCTCATGGGTTTCGGCCTCCCGGACGATAATCTGCACGCGCCCAACGAGAAATTCCACCTGCCGAACTTCTACCGCGGCATCGAGGCCGTGGCCCGGTACCTGGAATTCCTGGGGCGCTAGCGGGCGCCGGCCGGCGTCTTCTCAACTCCAGCGCTCATCGTTTACAATCGATTCGCAGCAGCATGAGTTCGTCCTCGAACGGTATACCCAAAATTGACCCCAGATACACCAGCTTCAAGCTTTACGTGGCCGGCTCCCGGATTCACCGCTGGGGTGTGTACGCGGCGGAGCGCATTCCGGCAGGACGTAAGATCATCGAGTACACCGGCGAGCGGATCAGCCGGCGGGAAACCAAGCGGCGTGCCGAGCGCCCGCTCAACTACCTGTTCACGCTGGACCGCTACTGGACCATCGACGGGTCGGTCGGCGGCAGCGGAGCGGAGTTCATCAACCACTCCTGCGACCCCAACGTCTGGGCCTGGATCTGTAAGGGTCACATCCTCTACATGAGCAGGCGGGAGATCCGGCCCGGCGAGGAGCTGACCGTGGATTACAACTTTGCCCCCGACGTCAAGCGGGTGCCATGTGCCTGCGGATCGGCCGGCTGCCGGGGGACCATCAACCTGAAATAGGGCAGGTCGGAACGCTGTTCGATCTCCAGCAGCCGGTTGTATTTCGACAGGCGCGAGGAGCGCGTCACCGATCCGACCTTGATCTGCCCGGCGCCCGAAGCCACCGCCAGGTCGGCCAGAAAATCGTCCTCCGTTTCACCCGACCGGGCCGAGATCACCGCCCGGTAGCCGGCCTCGCTCGCCCGGTCGATTACCTGGAACGTCTCGGTCAGGGTGCCGATCTGGTTCATCTTCACCAGCACGGCATTGGCAACACCGGAGCGGATGCCGCGCTCCAGCCGCCCCGGATTGGTGACAAACAAGTCGTCGCCCAGCAACTGCAGGCGGTTTCCTAACCGCCGGGTCAGGCGCTCCCATCCCTCCCAGTCGTCTTCCGCCAGACCGTCTTCGATGGAGAACACCGGGAAGCGTTCGGCCCAACCGGCCAGCAGGTCGATCATCTCGCCGCGGCTGACCCAGCGCTCCTCGCTGCGCAGGTAGTAGCGGCCGTCCACATAGAAGTGGGAGGAGGCTGCGTCGATGGCGATGACGACCTGTTCCCCCGGCCGGAAGCCGGCCCTTTCTATGGCCGCGGTCAGGACCTCGAGCGCGGTTTCGTTGGCCGGCAGGCGCGGGCCCCAACCTCCCTCGTCGGCAACGCCGGTGAGCACGCAGCCGCGTTCGTCCAGCAGTTCCTTCGCGGCACGGTGAATCGCGCAGGCCGCGCACAGCGATTCGCTGTAGGTGTCGAAGCCGTAGGGGGCGGCCAGAAAATCCTGAAACTCGAACTGCCGGCCGGCGTGCAGCCCGCCGGAGAGGATGTTGACCATGGGAACCGGCAGGCTGGCGCCGCGGTCCCCTGCCAGATGCCTCCAGAGCGGAACGCCCCGTGCCATGGCCGCCGCCCGGGCCACGGCGCAGGAAACGCCCAGGATGGCATTCGCACCCAGGCGCGACTTGCCGGGCGTGCCGTCCAGTTCGATCATGCGGCCATCCACGGCCGCCTGATCTTCCGGATCCGTTCCCGCCAGCGCCGGTCCGATCACCTCCTCGACGTTCCGCACGGCTTTCCGCACGCCTTTGCCCGCGTAGCGGCCCGGGTCGCCGTCGCGCAGTTCCAGCGCTTCATGCCTGCCGGTGGAAGCGCCTGAAGGGACCTTGGCCGTGGCCGCCACCCCGCCGCTCAGTTCCACCTCGGCAGCCAGGGTGGGATTGCCGCGGGAGTCCAGGATCTCCAGGGCCCGTACACACCGGATGACACGCTTCATGCAAATACCTCCCGCAGGCTGGAAGGACGCGCGCGGATCATCTCGCGCGCGCGCTCACGGATGCGCTGCTTCAAGTCCGGATCGCGGATGTATTCGGCCGGGGACTTGCCGTCGATGCGGGCCAGCAGCAGCCAGCCCAGGTGCTCCAGGGTGGCGCCTTCGAACCACTCCGCGGGCGGCATGGTACACCGCAGCGTCTCCCAGAAGGCCCGGGCCAGGTCGCGATAGCGGCCGGCCCACTCCGGGCGGTGGAACGATTTCAGGAGCAGGTGATTGAGCAGAAAGGCGGAATCGAAGGCCGGGTCGCCGAAGTGAATGACTTCGAAGTCAATGGCCATCACCCCGCCGTCCGAAACCAGGAAGTTCTTCGGGCTCCAGTCGCCGTGCACCAGGCAGAACCGCCTCCGGCCGGAGGCTTCCAGAAGCTGTTCGGCGGCGGGCCGGAGATCGGGATGGCGGAGCGCCGTGCTGCGATAGTAAGGGTCCAGCCGCAACTGGTCGAAGACGGTCTGGTCGCCGAACCCTGTCTCCCATTCGGGATTCCGCCAGCTGGCCCGGAACATGAGACCCAGCACGCGCGCCACCTGCTCCGCGGTGCGGCTCTCGATGGTTCCCTCCAGGAGCTGCGCCTTCCAGTTGGCGGAACCGGCCGGCGCCGCCGTCATGGCGAACAGGCAGTTCTCGCGGTCCTCGAACAGGACTTCCGGAACCGCGTCCCCGGGCAGGTGAGGACGCAGCCTGCGCATGGCGCCCGATTCGCGGAACACCCGGGTGCGGTCGGAAAACCAATCCTGCTCGACGCGCAGCTTCCCCAGCGCCTGTTTCAGCACAAAGCACCCTTCACCGGATTCGATCAGCAGGACGGTATTGGACACGCCTCCGCCCAGCGCCCGGACAGCCGCGGGCCGCGGAAACCCCCGCCCCTCCAGGTACGCCGCCGCGTTGTCCTCCCGAAGCTCGAACACCCGACCATGATATCGTCAGGCTCCCGCCGGCGGCGGCGTATCATGTGATTCATGAGGTTCGGCCTGCTGCTGATGCTGCTGCCCGTGTGCGCCTCCGCACAGGATTTCGATCTGCTGATCCGCGGCGGGCGCATCGTGGACGGCACGGGGAACCCCGTCTTCCAGGGCGACCTGGGCCTTCGCGGAGGGAAGATCGCGGCGATCGGCCGCCTGACGGACCGGAGCGCGGCACGGGTCATCGACGCCGCCGGCCTGGTGGTTTCGCCCGGCTTCTTCGACATCCACAATCACTCCGACTTCACCGTCCTCCGGGACGGCAATGCCGAGAGCATGGTCCGCCAGGGCGTGACCACGATGATCTTCGGCGAAGGCGGGTCGGCGGCGCCCAGCAAGCGGTGGAAGGATTTCCAGAGCTACTTCGAGGAACTGCTCCGCAAAGGCATCTCGACCAACGTGGGCACGTTCGCCGGGTCCAGCGAGATCTGGACCTGGGTGCGCGGGGAGAAGGCCGGGCCGCCCACACCGGAGGAAACCGCACGGATGCGCGCCCTGGTGCGGGAAGCCATGCGGCAGGGCGCGCTCGGAGTCGCCAGTTCGCTCAGCGGCCCGCCGGGCTCCTGGATCGACACCGAAACGCTCGTGGCCCTGTGCGAGGAGGCCTCCCGCTACGGCGGAATCTACTCCACACACATGCGGACCGAGGGGCAGGGCGTATTCGAATCCGTCGCTGAAGCGATCGAGATCGGCCGCCGGGCGCGCCTTCCGGTAGACATCATCCACCTCAAGATCGCCGAGCACAAGCTATGGGGGCAGATGCCGGAACTGGCGGCCTCCATCGCGGCGGCGCGCGCCCGGGGGCAGGACGTCGCAGCCAACGTCTATCCGTACCGGGCCGGGCAGAACAATCTTTCCAGCATCATTCCGCCGTGGGCCCATGAAGGCGGCGCGCAGGCGATGATCGCGCGGTTGAAGGACCCGGCCTTGCGCAAGCGGCTGGAGGCGGAGATTACGGGCGGCATTCCGGGATCGAACTGGTACAACCACTACACGGCAACCGGCGGCTGGGAAGGGATGCTGCTGGTCTCGCTCTCCAACCCCAGGCACAAGCAGTTCGAGGGCAAACGCATGAGCGAGGCGATCCGGACGCTGGGCGGGTCCGGGATCGACGTTTTGTTCGAGCTGCTGATCGGGAACAACGGCTCCGTCCCCACGGTCTACTTCCATCACTCGGAGGAAGACATGCGCTATGCTCTGCGGCAGCCGTGGGTGTCCGTCGGCTCGGACGGAACCGCGGTCAAGGCCGAGGGGCCGCTGGCCGCCGGCCACCCGCACCCGCGATACTACGGCACGTTCCCACGGGTTCTGGGACGCTACGTGCGGGAGGAGAAAGTGCTCACTCTCGAAGAAGCCGTGCGCAAGATGACCTCGGCCAATGCGGCCAAAGTCCGCCAGTGGGACCGCGGTTTGCTGCGCCCGGGAATGGCCGCCGACGTCACCGTATTCAACCCGGAGACCGTGATGGACAGGGCCACCTTCGAACAGCCGCACCAGTATCCCGTGGGCATCGAGTACGTGATTGTGAACGGCAGGCTGGTGCTGGAGCGCGGCCGCCATACAGGCGCGCGGCCCGGCGTGATTCTCTACGGCGGCGGGAAAACCGGGTAGCCCCCCGTGCGCCGGGAGGGCAGCGTTCCTCCAGGCGGTGTTGCACCGTTCCTGCATGCCGGGCAGCACGCGCGGTTCCCAGGACCGCTTCCTACGGGCGCGGCTCGGTATGGGGCGCCGCGGCGGCGGGCTGTGGCGTGCGCCGCCTCGGTCATAATGGGTAGCGATGCCGGCCACCCGCCGCCAGTTTCTCAGCATCGCCGCCGCCGCTGCCGCTCCCTCGCGCGCCCGGCAGGCCGCGCGCCGCAAGCGTAAGGATTGCTTCTTCGGCGTTCACTTCGACCTGCATCCCAACAGAACCGACACGGTCCTTGGCCGCGACGTCACCGAGGAGATGATCGAGGCCTTCCTGAAGGCCGTCCAGCCCGACTTCGTGCAGTACGACTGCAAGGGCGTACCCGGCTACCTGGGCTACGCTTCGAAAATCGCGCCGTACTCGCCCGGCATCGTCAGGGATTCGCTCGAAATCTGGCGGCGTGTGACGGCCCGCCACGGCATCGGACTCTACATTCACTTCGCCGGGCTGTGGGATCCCGTGGCCATTCAGCAGCACCCGGAATGGGCGCGCGTCCGCCCCGACGGCACTCCCGACCCCGACCAGAACAGCACTTTCGGTCCCTACGTGGACCTGCGCCTGATCCCCACACTGCAGGAAGCCGCGGAGAAGTACGACCTGGACGGCGCCTGGGTGGACGGCGAGTGCTGGCACGTCAAGCCGGATTACGGCCCCTCCGCCGCGCGGGCCTTCCACGAAGCTACCGGCATCGACAAGCTGCCGCTGGCCGCGGGCGACCCGGGCTGGCAGGAATTCCTGGAACTCAACCGCGAGCAGTTCCGGCGCTACGTTCGCCGTTACGTCGAGGCGCTGCACCGCACCCGCCCGGGCTTCGAGATTTGCAGCAACTGGTTATACACCACCATGTCGCCGGAGAAGCCCGAACTGGAGGTGGACTTCCTCTCGGGCGACTACCTGGGCAATGCCGCGCTTTCAACGGCCCGCCTGGACGCGCGTTACCTGGCCGCGACGGACAGGACCTGGGACCTGCTGGCCTGGGGCTTCCAGAGCGCCCGCTACAACCGCAGCGGCCCCGTCCACAAGCCCGCCGTCCAGATGATGCAGGAGGCCGCCGTCACCCTGGCCCAGGGCGGCGCGTTTCAAATTTACTATCAGCCTTCGCGGGCGGGACGCATCGACGAGCGCCACATCCGGGTGATGGCGCGAATCAGCGCTTTCTGCCGGGCCCGCCGGCCCTGGTGCTTCCGTTCGCAGACCGTGCCGCAGGTCGGGCTGCTGTTCTCCGGGCACAGCCTCTACCGCACCGGCGGCAGGCCCTTTGGAGCGTGGGGCGCTTTGCACAACCCGGCGCGCGGCCTGCTGGACGCGCTCCTGGAGAACCACTACTCGGTCGACGTGATCCCCGACTGGAAACTGGAGGCCGCCGCTCCGCGCTACCCGCTCATCGTGGTCCCCGACTGGCCCGATATCGGGGAAGAGGCGGAGGCCGCGCTGCTCCGCTACGCCCGCCAGGGCGGCAGCCTGCTGCTGGCCGGAGCGGAGAACGGGGCGAGGTTCGCGCCCGAGCTTTCCATCCGCCCGCTCGGCCCGCCCTCCGATACGGACGCCTACATTCCCGCCGGTGAACTGTTTGCCAGCCTGCGCGGCCTGTGGCTGAAAGTGCGCCCGGAAGGCGTCGCGCAGGCCGTCGAACAGCGCCATCCGATTTTCGATTCCGGCCGCGACGCCGAGTGCGCCGCCACGCTTACGCCTCTGGGCAAGGGAAAAGTCCTCGCCTTCTACGGCCCGCTGGGCAGCGCGTTCGCGGCGGCCCATTCGCCCTCGGTGCGGCACCTTGTGCGAAGACTGGCCGGGCGCATCTTCGAACCCGCCGTGACCATCGACGCCCCGCCGGTCGTGGAAGTGGCCCTGCGCCGCGGCAAGGGACGCCTGCTGCTCAGCCTGGCCAATTGCGCCGCGAAGCAGGTCGGCGCGGAACACCTCGCGGTGGACTGGATTCCGCCGCTCACGTCTTTGCGCATTGCCGTGAGAACGGAGCGCCCTCCCAGAGGTGTCACCGTCGAGCCCGAAGGCCGCCCGCTGCGGGGCGCATGGAGAAACGGCGTGTGGCGCGGGGTGCTGCCCCGCCTGGAGATCCACTCCATCCTGGCTTTCGATCTGTAGGCTCCCCGACTCACAGGTTTTTGCGACCGTTTCGCATATCTGATACTCTTACTAGTAATCACTAACAAAGCTGGTTGACTGGGAAAGAACGCAAGATCAAAGCATGACATGCCGCATGAAATGCGGCGAGCGCCGCGAGGCCATCGTCTCGGCCGCCGTGCGCTTGTTCGCTGAGAAGGGGTTCAGGGGCGCCACGACACGCGAACTGGCTACCGCCGTGGGCGTGACCGAGCCGGTGCTGTATCAGCACTTCAGGACCAAGCGTGAGCTGTATGACGCCATCGTGGAGTCCAAGGCACGCGAAGGAAACGCCAGCCTGGAAGCGGCGCTCGGCCCCCACATTCAGGGCCGCGACGACTGGCTTTTCTTCACGCGCCTGGCCGAGTTGATCCTGGAGCGCCACGAACGCGATCCGGAATTCGTGCGCCTGCTGTTATTCAGCGCACTGGAGCGCCACGAACTGGCGGAACTGTTTTACGAGCGCCAGGTGATGGCCCTCTACGACATGGTGATCCGCTATGTGAAACGCCGCATGCGGGAAGGCGCTTTCCGGCGCATGGACGCACGCGTCGCCGCGCGGGCCTACCTGGGCATGATCAGCCATCACGCCCTGGTGCAGGTGCTGTTCGGCGAGAGAATCCTGAAGACCGGCCGGAAGCCGTTGATCGCGGCCATGGTCGGCACGTTCCTGGAAGG
>JADZAF010000281.1 GCA_020852755.1 Bryobacterales bacterium | reverse complement strand
GAGTGCAACGGCGAGGAACACCCGTTCGAGACCTACAAGAAGGCCTGGGCGCCGCGCATCGGCGTGGCCTACCAGGTGCGGCCGGGGACGGTGCTGCGGCTGTATGCCGGCAAGTCGTACGGAGCGGTGAAGACCACCGGCGGCAGCACCCATTTCCAGGGGCTGATTCTAAACTCCAGCTTCAACAACAGCGCGCTGGCTCCGTACACGTACTTCGACATCGACAAGGGACTGCCGGCCTGGACGCCGCCGCCGTTCCGCAGTCCGATCACGGACCTGGGCGGCAGGACGTATTTCTGGCAGAAACACGATTCGGGGCGTCCGCCCGAGTACTACACCTGGAACTTCGACATCCAGCACCAGTTGCCGTACAATCTGGTGGCCTCGGCGGGCTATACGGGGACCCGCGGAGTGCATCTCAACTCGGCGGTGCTGAACATCAACCAGATGGATCCGAAGTACTTCTACCAGTACGGACGCGATCTGCTGAACGCCAGCGTGACCTCGCCGGCAGCGGTGGCCGCGGGCATCAGGGTGCCGTACCCAGGTTTCACGGGCACAGTGGCCCAGGCTCTGAAGCCGTTCCCGCAGTGGGGCGAAGTATGGACCAGCGGCGGCCAGCCTTCCTCCATCGGCGAGCGGGCCGGCAACTCCACTTACCACGCCATGATTCTCAAGCTGGACAAGCGCTACTCGTCCGGCCTGACCCTGCTCTCCAGTTACGTGCTTTCGAAGATGTTCGCCACCGCCGATACGGCGGTGATCTCCGACCGCATCGTGATGGACCATTACAACCGGAAGCTGGACAAGGCGCTGAGCGGGGACGACCAGACCCACATCCTGCGGCAGGCGTTCTCCTATGAACTGCCGGTGGGCAGGGGCAGGCAGTGGAACCTGGAGGGCGTGGCCAACAAGTTCCTGGGCGGCTGGGGCTTCGCGGGCTTCCTGGAGTACGGGTCCGGGATTCCGATGACGGTGGGTTCGGGCGTGACCTCGGTGCCCGGAGGCGCGGGCAACCGCGTCTTCATCAACTCCTACGAGGGCTGGCGGGCGCCGGTATCGGGTGACAAGTTCGACCCGTTCAAAGACGTCTGGTGGGACAAGTCGAAGTTCTCGCTGGATGCCGGCGGCCGGCAGATGACCCCGACGGAACTGCTCTATGCAGGCTTCGGCAACGCGACCCGGCTGAACCCGAAGGCGCGCCGGGCGTGGAACCTGGAAGAGAACGTGGCGCTTTCCAAGAATGTGGACATCACCGAGAGGGTGAAGTTCACGCTTCGGGTGGAAGCGTTCAACCTGTTCAACCGGGTGCGCTGGAGCGCGCCGGACAACACCTGGACCTCGGCGAATTTCGGCCAGGTGCGCGGCCAGGACAACAATCCGCGGCGCATGCAGTTCGGCGCCAAAGTGACCTTCTGAGCAGGTTCCGGTGACAGGCCGCATAACCCCCGGCCTGCCGGGTTTGGGGGTTATGTAGCCTGTCACCGAAACTCTACTGGACCGGGAGGGTGGAAGCCTTCGAGACCTGGCCGCCGATGGAAACGGTGACCGGCTGGTTCCCCGCTGCAATGCCGGAGGGGACTTCCACGTTGATCTGATACAGGCCCGGGAAGCCGGGCGCCAGGCCGCTGAAGTGCACCGCGGCGTTCTGGCCGCCGATGGTCACCACGGGCATCGTGGTGGTCCAGGAGAGCGGCGAAGCGGAGGCCGGATCGCCGCTGGCCGGCTGGTTCGTCACCGGTCCGAGCCCGTTGGCGTAGAGCATCACCACTTTCCCCCGGGTTGCCTTATTGCTTGCGCCGATGATGGCGTAATTCGCGTCGAGGGCGGCGGCGACACCGGTATTTTCGAACAGGGCGGGCGCATAGTCGCGCAGGCTGACCGTGAAGAGGTTCCCGTAGATGGCCGGGCCGGAACTCTCGTTCACGATCACTTTCACCTGCGCCGAGGCGGCGCCCCGCAGTTCCCAGGGAACCAGCACATTGACCTGCCTGGCACCGGCATAGACCAGGCGGCCGGGGTAGCTGACGTCGGTCCCATTCACCCTGGCGTCGAAACTGACGTTGATCCCCTCGAGCGCGAGCGGCGCGCGAGCGGCGCCCGCCGAATCGCCCGCGTATTGGGTTGTGTCGATCAGGTCCGACCCGAACAACGAGACGTACGAGCCGGGCGCCACGGCCGTCTGGTAGGCGGCGGAGTCCGCAATGCCGGCGATGACAGGCCGCGGGACGACGTAGACGCGCCCGGTATACGAGGCCCTGCCGCTCAGGATACTGACGTTATAGCTGCCGGGCATGGAGCCCAGCGTCACGCCCACGTACGCCATTCCGTAGCTGTCGGTGGGGCATTCGACCGTGGTCAGGGCGCCAACCTGCGTGCAGGGCGGAGCGCCTTCCACGCTCTTCAGTTCGAAAGCGCCCTGGATCATGAAGGAGGCGGCGAAGGTGATGTTCACATTGGACACCGGAGCGCCGTTGGCGTCGGTGGCCCGCACCGCCAGAATCCCGGCATCCGCACCCGGCGGTCCCTGCACGGTGGAAATGAAGGGGACAATCTGGTACGCCTGGCTTCCGGCCAGGACATAGAGGTACGGGACGCGCAGCAGCACGTTCGCGCCCGAAGTAAAGGTGACGGTGCCGGAGTGCGCGCCGGGGCCGGCGAGCGCGCTGTCCCCGGAAAGGGCGACCGTGAATGGCGCGGAAGCCCCGGGCTGTAGGGCGGCGCTGGAGGGGGTCACGGCGACGGTGACGCCCGAAGCCTGGGACGCGACGGCGGCCGCCGCGTTCACCGTGACGGCGCCCGATCCGTTGTTGGTCACGATGACGATTTGCGATTTTCCGG
>JADZAF010000280.1 GCA_020852755.1 Bryobacterales bacterium | reverse complement strand
CGGCTCGCGGAACCACGTGAGCCGGGTCCAGCGGCGCACCCGGTCGAGCAGCTCGGGTGTGGAGGGGGCGTCCAGGGCGGCCTTCTGGAAACTCAGCATCTCCGGGATGAAGTAGGCGAAGCTCCAGGCTCTCATCACCGCGTACGAGGCCAGAGCCGCCAGGATCAGCCACCTGCGGTCCGGCGCCTTCCAGTTGGCCGCCAGAGAACCCAACAGGCCAACGGTGATGAGAACGTGCACGGGAATCCAGAATCTCTGCAGGGGAACTCCCGTCCTCTCCTGGATGATCGCGAAGGAGGCGGGCGGCCGCGCGCTCCACTGCGGCATCACCACCACCGGCTCGTAGAATCCGCCGCCGACGGCCAGCGCTTCCGCGAGGCCGGCAAACAAGAGAGTCAGTTCGGAAGCCATGAACATCCTGATTACGCCTCGCAGGACATGCTACCCGGCTCCCCCCGTCCACCGCACTTTGGGAGCCGGGTGGACAGCATCGTCTGTCACCGTATTTCGCGGGGCTCTGTGAGAGAAATCGCAGCGCCGGCCATTACCGGGCCGGCGCCCGGTAGATCGTCTTCTGCCCGGCTGGAAGGGCCGCACCGACGGCGGCGCCCGCGCCGGCCCCGATCGGGGTGAACACCGCCATGAAGACCGGAGTTTCCCCGGACTCGTGATAGGACTTGCCCGCCACTGCCCCGGCCACGGCGCCAACGCCGGCGCCGATCGCCAGCCCGAGCAGGGCGTGCCGCCCGCGGCGCGACGTCTCGCGGTCCTTCACGCTGAATACCTCGGCCCGTGGAATCGAAACCGGGTCCTGGCCGGACCGCAGAACGATCCCCTGATCGTCGAACGAGACGAACCGCCCTTCCACCGCCTTGAGCTTCCTGTCGACCACCTGGATCCTGCGGCCCGGCTGGATCTGGCTGAGGTTGTTCCACGAATCCCCGGCGGATTGAGCGAAGAGTCCCGGGACCCACAGGCACAGCAGCATTTCCCCCAACACACGATTCACGCGGGTATTTCTCCTTTCAACCGGAAGGGCGCCTCACGCCCTGCGGCGCGGCAGCCGGATCCGGAAATCCGCTCCCGTGCCCGACGGCGGTTCGACCCACATGTCACCCCCATGATCCAGGATAGTCTGCCGCGAGAGCGCCAGGCCAAGCCCCAGTCCGTTCTTCTTGCCTGCGCTCACAAACGGCTGGAACAGCCGGTCGCGGATCTCGGGCGGAATGCCCGGACCGGTATCGGCTACTTCCACCACCGCCCAGCCGTTCTCCGCCCGTGCGGCGATGCGGATGCTGCCCCCCTCCGGCATGGCTTCCAGGGCGTTGCCGATCAGGTTGGCGAAAACGCGCTCGACCCGCGCCCGGTCCATGGGCAGTTCCAGGTCGGGCGGCACCTCCAGGCAGATGCGCACGCCCTGCGATTCGGCCGCCGCGGCCGAAAACTCGCGCGCCGCTTCCACCACCTCGGCCAGCCGGCACATCTCGGGAGCGGCCGCCTTGCCCCGGGAGACGTTCAACAGGTCCTGCAGCAGCTCCTGGATCTTCCTGGAGGCCCGGTAGATGCTGGCGGAGATGCGTTTCATCTGGGGCGGAGGCAGTTCGGAATCCACCAGCATCTCGGCGCCGCCGTAAATGGCGGCCAAGGGGTTGCGCAAGTCGTGGACGATGGAGCTGGTCAGCCGGCCGATGGTGGCGATGCGCTCCTGGTGCACCAGTTCGTCGCGGGCGGCCTGGATGGAGGCGCACATGTGGTTGAAAGTGCGGGCCAGGCGTCCCAGCTCGTCCTCGCTTTCCACCTTCACGCGGTACTCGTAGTTCTGCCGCGCCACTTCGGTCGCCGCCTGGTCCAGTTGCTTGACCGGCTCCACGATGCGGCGGGCCAGCAGGTAGGTCAGGCCGAGCCCGGCCAGAACGGACAGCAGCCAGATGACGATGATGTCGCGGCGCAGCGCGGCGATCCGCTGGGCCGCGCCCTCGAAGGAACGCAGGATCCAGAGTTCGCCCACCGGACTGCCGTCGATGCCCGCCAGCGGTGTCACCAGCGGGGCGTACTCGATCACTCCGTCGCTGATGCGTCCACCGCTCTCGCGCGCGGCCGCCCGGCGCACGATCTCCTCGGTTGCCCGGGCATTCAGGGTGGAGGCCAGAGCCTGCCCGCCGGAAAGAAACAGAAACTCGCTCCCCCCGGTGGAGTGCTTCAGTTCCTGCGTCACCACCCCGCCGATCTCATAGCCGGCCACCAGCACGTTCAACAGCACCGGACCGCGCGGCGAGCCTACGTACACCGGGGTGACCACGATCTGGAAAAGCCGCCCCTTCTCGACCAGGAACCCCGAGGCCTGGTCCGGAAATTTCGCTTGCGCTGCCCGCACCACGCTCCAGCGACTTCCCGGCTCCACCACCGGGGAGCCGCCCAAACTGGCGACAATGCGGCCCTCCGGGCCCGCCACCAGGAACACCGCGCGCTGGTCGGAAACCCGGGCCCACAACTCGCCTGCCGTGTCCCGGATGGTGGCATCATCGCCGGTGCCGAAAGCCGCCCTCACGTCCGACATGCCGGCCAGCACACGGCTCACCGAGGCCAGCATCTCGGCCCGCGACCGCCACAGCGATTCATAGGCCTGAAAGCTGGCCTTGACCTCCTCCTCGAGGCTGCGGGCGGTGGTGTCCACGGTGTGCTTTTGGACAATCATCCCGGTGACCGCGAAGAGCAGCGTGATGGCCACCGAGGTGGAAAGCACGATCTTCCAGAGGAGCGACAGGCGTGAGAAAGCCGGCGGCACTAGCGTTTGCCCCCCGAGTAGCCCGTGCGCTCGTCGGCCACGGGCGGGTAGTCCCGGCCATACTTGTTCTTGTGAGGCACCTGGATGTAGCCGCTCTCGGACACTTTGAGCAGCGGCAGGTCCAGCCGGTCCGCCCCCACCACAACCTTGCGCGCCAAACTCTTCAACACGGTTTCGGACGAGCGTTCGTGGAAAACCTGCATGCGGTATTCGCCCGGCGGAACGCCGTCAATGGAGAAAGCGCCCGAGCGCGAGGAGACCGCGAAATACGGCGTCTTCAGCACGGCGATCACGGCGCTCATGGTGGGGTGGATGTTGCAGAAGATGCGCACGATGCCTTCGCGGCGAAAACGCACTTTCTGGCTGGTGCCGGGCGGGTACAGTCCCACGTCGAAGGGCTGGCCCGCGAAATTGGAGAAGGCGTTGTGGAAGATGGGATCGTAGTTGGGAAAATCGACCGTTGCGCCCACCTGGACGGCCAGCACGTGCGGAATGAACCGCTTGTCCTTCTGCACCATCTGCACGACTTCCGATGACGCCGGGAAAGAGGCGCCGCCGGCGGGCTCGAGCCAGACAACCACGCCCGAGTAGTCCTTGTGCTTCCGTACCGCGGGATCCCGCGAGTCGAGCAACTCCACCTGGCCGGCAACCGGCACTCCGG
>JADZAF010000279.1 GCA_020852755.1 Bryobacterales bacterium | reverse complement strand
GGTCGGCGGCGTGCGCGTCCCAGCCGTAGAGGCGAACCAGCACGAGCAGCAGGATTGCGGCGGCTGCGTCTCCCAGCCTCAGGTGCGCGGCTCCGGCCGCCGCCCAGGCGAGGAACAGCGCCAGAAGCGCCCAGGCGAGCGTCAACTGGTATCCGGAAAACACGGCCGGGACTGTCATCGCCAGCATCGCGGCGGCAACACCGGCAGCCGGGAGCGGCTTCCGCAGGTCCGCACTCAGGGTAATCTGCAAGCCCGCCAGCGCCGCCGCCAGCAGAATGAACCCGGCCTGCTGCCAGGCGCCCGCAACCATTTCCGACCAGATGCCCCAGATCCACGCCGTGGCGGCCAGTTGCGCCAGTACCGCCACCACCCGCCCCGCCGTTCCAGTAAACAGGCCGCCGTACAGCAACGCGAAAACCGTCAGAACCGTGTGGCGGCCCGGCCGCGCAGGGAAACTGGACTGGGTCAGGAACAGGGCGAACGTGGCGAAAAAGGCGAGAACTTCCAGAGTTCGCCAGCGGCGAGGACGGCCGATCGCCGCCGCGCCCGCGGCGAGCAGCAGCAGGTATCCCAGGAGGAACCACGGGCGGTCCCTCCCGGTATGGAGCACGACGGGCGTCAGATACCCGCCCGCCATGGCCAGAACCGCGATGGCGAGCGAGCCGTACCGTATGGATAGGGCGCCCGCCGCCAGCGTAGCCAGCACCATGCCGCTGAAGGCCGTTCCCACGTCCAGAACCCGGTACCCGCCGGCCGAAGCGTAGAAGGAGACGTAGAGGATGGCGATGCCCGCTCCGGATACGCCCTGCGCGTAGATCCTCTGACCGCCCCTCCACAAACGGTCGGCCACCGCTACCCCGGCCAGGCCCACGGCCAGCCCCAACGCCACGCGCGCGCCTTCGCCGATCCAGCGATTCTCAACTGCGTGCCTGAAGAAGAAGGCAACACCCAGAACCAGGGTGAGGGCCCCGATGCGGTTGATCAGGGTCAGGCCCAGGCGGGTTTCGAGACCGCTGTTCGACTGGCCTTCGGCCTGAGGAGGCGGCGTGGCGGCGATCTTGTGCCCGGGATGCGGCGTCCCGGAGGCTCCCGCGCCTTCCAGGCGTGACAGGCGGTGCTCCATCGCCTGCTGGCGTTGCTCCAGGCGGCGCAGCGCCTCGGTCAGCGCCTCCAGGCGCGGGTCATCGCCGGTATCCACGTCTCATCGTCTCACGCGTTCCATCCGATCCAACAGGGCGGGCAATTCGGAGGCGGAGTCCAGTCTTCCTCCGAAACGAAGCTCGTGGTAGGCCGTTGTGAAGCGCCCGACCAGCAGCGCCAGCTCCGAGGCCGGCAGCGATTTTGCGAACTCCGCGGCGGTGTACCAGGACGGCTTCTCAAAGCCTCGCTGGCGAAGCAAGGCCAGCATGCGATCATACAACAGCGTGGCGTCGCTCACCATCCCCTGGCCCATGCGGAGCTGCTTGACCCGCCGGTGCACCTTCACGCGGCGAAGGATGCCGGGTCCGAAGCGCACGCCCAGGACGATCAGGACGATCCCGGCCAGTAGCGCCACGCGGTAACGGATGATCCAGGCCTCGATGCGGTCGCCGGCCTGGGAAACAGACACACCCAGGCGGGAGGTCCATTCCAGGCCGAAGCGGCGTCCGGATCGTTCCACCCGCTCGGCCAGGGACAGCTGGCGGCCAAGATCGTAGCCCATCACCCACTCCTGCCAGAAGGTGTCGGCCGCATCCACGTACAGGCTGAACCGGGTCCACAACGATTCCGGCGCGGGATTGGGATCCGGCGGGGTTGGGTCGAAGCTGCTCCATCCTTTTTCGGGCAGCCACGCCTCTACCCAGCTGTGGGCGTCGGATGCCCGCACCACCTGCAGTCCGGAAATCGGGTTCAGGACCCCGCCCTGGAATCCGGTGGCCATCCGGGCCGGAATCCCGATACTCCGCAGCATCACCACCATCGCCGAAGCGAAGTACTCGCAGTGGCCCTGCCTGCGCCGGAACAGAAAGTCGGCCACCGGATCGGAGGTTTCTTCATCGGGCAGGTCGAGGGTATATCCGTAGGCGGTCCGCAGGAACGACTCGAGGGCGCGGGCCCGGGCCTCGTCAGAACCCAAGCCGGCCGTCACCTTGCGCGCCAGGGCCGCGACCTGCGGGTCGACATCCGGCAGCCGGAGAGAACGCCGCCGCGCGTCGGCGGGAAGTTTTGCCCCGGCCCGCAGACCGGGCTCGCCGAGCGACGCGAAGACCTCGTATTGCACGCCATAGTTGAACCCGGTTCCCAGGCGGTAGCTGTCCTCGGGGGTGCGAACGATGCTCGGCGCGTTCAAATTCAACACTTCGGGCGCGCCGGCGAAGAACAGGGCGTCCGAGTCCATGGCCCGGACGTTCACCAGATAGACAACGCGCTTGCCCACGCGCCGGCGCTGGTCGTCGCTCGCCAACACCGCCCGGCCGCCCACCAGCGGCACCACCTGTCCGGGTTCCGCCGGATTTGACCAGGTACGCCCGTCAAAATCCACCAGGGCCCCGCCCCGCCATTTCAACTGCGGTCCCCCTCCGCGATCGTAGAACCGGACGTGCATCACGGGATTGGACCGCGCCTTGATTCGGCCGATGGCTCCCAGGTTTACGCGGTTCGAGAATCCCGGCAGGTGCTCGCGTTCGGCCGCCATTCTCCGGAATGCGGCGCCCGCGGTTCGCGGCAGCAGGAAGAACAGGCCCGCGGTGAGCCACAGAATGCCCACGGAGATGATGACCGCCAGTGCGGCCAGCCGCCACTGAAACCACGCCAGGCCGCTGCGGGCCACCCGCCATGGCCGCCCCATCGAGCGATGGATCTCGGCGCTGGTGAATGCCGCGATGGCGAACAGCAGAAACAGGCCCAGGAATACGAAGAAACCCGGGTGGTTGGACACCAGGGCAGCCGCCAGCAGTTGGAGGAAGGCAAGGACTCCCGAGTAAAAATGGTCGCGGCGTGTCCGTGCCGTGAGGATGCGGGCCGCCGTGAGAAAGAAGACCAGGTGAACCGTTGCCTGAAGGAAATCGCGCGAAACGTAAAGGTAATCGAGGGGATAGAAGCCGAGGTAGGCCAGGGTCAGGGCGACGAGCAGCCGGTCGGGGATCCGAACCCGCAGCAGGCCGGCGATCCAGAGCCCCCGTGCTGCCAGCGCCGCGCCCATTCCGGCAACGGTGACCGGGTCCAGGTAACCCGACCCCGCGACGGCCAGATAACCGCTGGCGGCCAGGCCCAGCACCGCGCTTGCCAGGTAGCGTTCCACCCGGTCCGTGCTCCTGGCTCGCGCAGCATCCATGTCTTCTCCTATTGTAACGGCCCTGCCTGGCTCGGAATCGAAGCCGGCGGCCGGGTTAGAATGGCTTGGAATGGAGGTGCACCGGATATGCGAAAAACTCCCCTTCTCCTGATTACCGCCGCTGTCGCGGTCTCGGCTGCCGGCCTGTACTACGTGCAGGAACGGAAACGGGTCAGCCCCCACGAGCAGACGTCGGGAGTCATCGCCGGCCAGAAGATTACTATCGAATACGGCCGGCCGTACAAGAAGGGCCGCGTCATTTACGGGGGCCTGGTCCCCTACGGGCAGGTGTGGCGAACCGGGGCGGATGAGGCCACCAAGCTGACTACCACGGCCGATCTCATGATCGGCAGCCTGCACGTCCCTAAGGGCACCTACAGCCTTTTCACCGTGCCGGGACAGAACGAGTGGACCCTGGTCCTGAACAAGGTTCCCGACCAGATGGGCGCCTACAACTACGATCAGAAAATGGACCTGGGCCGCACCAAAATGAAGGTGGAAAAAGCGCCGGCTCCACTCGAGCAGCTGACGATCTCGGTAGAGTCCGCCTCCGGCAAGCAGGGCCTACTGAAGATCGCCTGGGACACGACGGTCGCCAGCGTGCCGCTTACGGTCCACTGACTTCCGTCCGGTCGGCGTGCAACTGCGCCAGCGTGCCGCTCAGGCGCAGTTGCCTGCCTTCGTGGATGAAGGTCAGGAGCAATTGTCCGTCCTCCTGAGTGGCTCCTTTGCCGGTGTAGTGCAGATCCCCGGTAACCAGTTCCAGGTCGGGAAACTCCAGGCGCGGGCCCAGGGGGCCCCAGCGCAGGCGGTACGACCCGGACAGCCGCTCGATGTCCACGGTGGGCTCGAGTTCCAGGGAGCGGCCCTCGAAGCGGCCTTCCGAGCGAAGGTTCTCGAGCAACTGGCTGCCCAGCCCGGCGGTTTCGACGATCGCCGAGGCTTTCAGCCGGCCGTTCTTCCAGTCGGCCGAGGCTTCCTCCACGGTCAAGCGATACGCCGGGGCGCGTCCCCTCAAGTTGACCGCCAGCCGGCCTTTCATCTCGCCGCCCGCCAGATGCCCCCCGAGATCGTCGAACTCCACTCCGGCGCCGTCCCAGACCACGCGGGCGTGCAATCGCTCCACCTTCCAATCGCCCAGCCGCAGGGCGCCGATCTCCACGGTGCCGGCCGCGTGGCGGCCTGCCAGCCATTCCGGCGCCGGCGCCCGGCCAAAACCGAAGGTGCGAGAGAGGAAGCCGCGGCCCCGGCGGAGGGTGGGGAGAAGCAGCCTTTCCAGTTCCGCCGAATCGGCCTCGTCAGCCACGAAGTGGAAGCGGTCGGGCCGCGCCCGCTGGGGCTCGTAGCGATACTCTCCGGTCCAGGCAATGGAGCCGGCCCTGCCCCGAATGTGATCGACCACCAGCCGGGTCCCCTGGACCTGGGCGTTGGCCGAATCCAGCCGCACTGCCTCGGACAGTCCCGGTACCGCCACCTCCGCATCGCGTACCTGGATGCGCCCGCTCCACAAGCCCGGCGCATCCCCGGCCCGCTGGTAGCGCAGCCGCCCCTGCCAGATTCCGCTCTTCGCCTTTTCCAGCAACGGGACCGCGCCGAGAGCCGCGCGGGAAGCCGGCGAGGCGATGCGCATCGACCCGGCGTTGACACTCACCTCGATCGCGTCGCGGCTCCAGTCGTAGGCTCCCTGAATGCGCGCTTCTTCGTCCACGCTGCTCGCCACGGCCGGCGTCAATTCCATCCGCGAACCTTCCAGGACCACCTCGGCCTGCTCGAATTCGATGGCCGGAGCGTCGCCCGCCCGGACGGAAGCGCCCTGCAGTCCGAACCGGCCTTGTACACCGCCGCCCCCGGAATAGATGCCCGCCCCTTGCACCGTGCCGGTCACGGACACTTGCGCCGGCAGGGGCACGCCCAGGTGGCGTGCAAGTTCAACCAGGGGGCGTGCATCCAGTCCGCGGGAGGTCAGGCCCACAGCCCAGCGAGGCTTGGACAGATACTCGGAGGCGCGAAACCGGACCTCGAAGGGCGCCGGCCCTTCCTCCGCGGGCCGTGCATCCACTTGCAACCATTGCGAAACGCCGTCCAGCCGTCCCTCCAGGGCCAGGGACAGGGCGCCGCCGTAGGGCGGCATGAGGTCCCAGCGGTGGATCTCTTCCAGGTTCAGCGAGCCGGTAAGCCGGATGGCATCCAGTGGCCCGCGCAGCCGCACGCGCGAGGAACACCGGCCGTGAATGCCGATGTCTCGTCCGGCGACCAGCGCGCTGAGGTCCGCCAGGGCGCTCCGGTCCAGCAGCAGGTAGGCCTGCAGCTCGCCCCCCGGTTTCCAACTCCCCTCGCCTTCCAGTTGCCCGAAACCGCGCGCCTGCCTGTCGGTGCGGGCCGGCTCCCCCTGGAACCGGATCCGCCAGGCGGCCGCGCCACCGGCCGGAGGCGAGAGATCCACGGAAGCCGCCATCAGGTAGAACAGCGATTTGGCGTGACCGAACTTGAAGTTCAGGCGGCCGTCGCGGATGCTCAGCTCGGGCAGGGCAGTCTGTCCGGCCAATACTACCAGCGGCTCGAAGTTCCAGCGAACGGCGCCGCCTGGCCCTTCCGCCCGCACGAGGTTCAAGCTGGGCTCCTCCAGCCGCAGGGAGGCGAACTCCAGCTTGCCGGTCCACAGCGACCAGACTTTGGGCCGCGCCACCAGCCGGGTCACGTAGGCCACCGGCTCCCGCCCGTACGCCGGATCTTCGTGAATCACCACGTCGCTGACCGTCAATCCCGGAACAGGCAGCAGCCGCAAGTGGATATTTCCAAGCTCCACCTTCCGCCCCAAGGCCCTCTCCAGGGCCGGGCGGATCCGGCCGGCGAAACGATTGGCATTGAGGAACGGAGCGGCAATACCCGCGGCCAGCGCCAGGCCGCCGAGGGCCAGCAGACCCAACCGGACCCGCCTTCCGGTCATGGCGTCACCTGCCGCAGCACGCGTTCATATGCCGCCGGGTCGTCGATATCGTCGACAACCCCCGGATCCGGCACATCCACGTAACGGATCTGGCCCGCGTGCCGGTTCATCACCACCTTCGCCATAGAGTCCGCAGGCAGGTTGAGAAAATCCCGGATGAGCTTGCGCCCGACGTACACGGGGTGGCCGCGGCGCCCGCCGAACCGGGGAATCGCCAGCAGCGCCTCGCGGTGTTCCAGCAATCGGGCTATCGTCTCCGGCCGCACGCGGGGGTGATCCACCAGGGTAAACAGCACGCCTTCGCTGTCTCCGGGGACTGCTCGCAGACCGCACTGCAGCGAGGTGAGCTGCCCCGATCGGTAGTCGGCGTTGACCACGAACTCGACCGCCCGCCGCGTGCCCGCCCGGATGTCCGCCGCCCGGTCCCCGAGGACCGCGATGACCGGGCTGCAGAACGCTCCCAGCGAAGCGACCAGTCTGTCCAGAAAGGTTTCGCCGTCCAGCGTCAGCAGCGGCTTGGGGGATCCCATCCGGGTGGATTCTCCGGCAGCCAGGATCAGCCCCGCGACACTCACTTCAACAGCGCCCGCAGGCGTTCGTCCTCGAAGATCGATTTTGAGAGCGACCGCCAGCTGGATTGGGCCTTCCGCCGCACCGCGATCATCTCCGCCACAACGGAAATCGCGATCTCCTCAGGCGTCACTGCCCCGATGTCCAATCCCATGGGAGCGTGTACGCGCTCCAGTTGCTCCCGTGAAAGGCCCTCCTTTTCCAACTCCTTGATCACGGAGATCACCTTGCGCTTGCTGCCGATCATGGCGACGTAGGCCGCCGTAACTCCAGCCGCCCAGCGCAGGACCCGCAGGTCGTCACGGTGCCCGCGCGTCACGATGACAATGTAGCTCAGGTCATTGACGGCCAGCCGGGCGAAAAGCTCTTCGTACTCCCCGGCCAGCACTTCTTCCACATCCGGGAACCGCTCCCGGTTGGCAAAGGTTTCCCGATCGTCAACCACGGTCACCGAAAAGCCGGCCAGGCCGGCCACCTTCGCGAGGCTCTTGGAGATGTGCCCGGCGCCGAAGATCAGCGCCCGTGGCTGGGGGATCACCGGTTCGACGAACACGTCCAATTGCCCCCCGCATATCAGGCCGTTATCGTAGGCCGCATCCTGTCCGAGGTTGAAGGTCAAATGCTTCGGGCGCTCGGTTTCGATCACCTCCCGGGCCGCGTTCCACACTTCGGCTTCCACGCAGCCGCCGCCCACCGTGCCCAGCATCGAGCCGTCTTCCCGTACCAGCAGCTTGGCGCTCTCATAGCTCGGAATCGAGCCGCGCACGTCCACGATGGTTGCCAGCGCCGCCTTCTGTCCCCTGCGGCGGAGGCGCACGATTTCCTCGTAAACGTCCATCGCCTCGAATTTTAACATGCATCCCGGTCCGATCCCCCCGGATCCGGCCGGGGTTGTGAACCGCGCGCCTCCCGCGCCGGCAGGCGCCCAAGGAAACCGAAGGATGGACCTCCGGTAATGAGAGTACCGATGCAAGCGGTTCCAAGACTGATGGAACTTTAGTCCCGCTCTCTTTCGGAAGTTCTTCAGGGGCGCCGCGAGCGGCTCCAAAACTTATGGAACTTCGGCCTTGATTTCCGTCGCGCAACGCTATATATTACTAGACGTACACTGTGTGCTTGACTTGTGGGACCCGGTACAAGGGTAGGGTTTACTGAGTACTACTAGGATTACTCGCCCGGCTGCCGGCCAGAACGCTTCGTCAGATGGTTTCGTCACCCCGGCGGTCCGACTCAGTCGGACCGCCGGTTCGTTTTTTTGGGGAGGGCTGCCGGTCCTGAACCGTGCACCGGTAAGGAGGGCGTCGCAGCCGCCTTCGGGTGCTCGACGGGACTTCGCCTTGATTTGGTCGGCGCGCGGAGCGCTTTCCGTACCAACACCGGTCTGCCCGCTCCCCTGACAGTGACGAGAGCCCCACCGGGCCCTCCACGGACACTGCCTGCGGTTCAGCCCCGGTACGCCCACCCTAAGGCCACCGGCTGCAGACGCGCCTCCGTCCATATAAATAACATTGCTTTCCGGATAATTTTCTCCCTTAGCTCGGGAAAAGTACCGAAAAAGTACTAGGTAATTCGACCAACTGTTCCTATTGCCGGACGGTATACCGGACCCTACCGTCGAATTGTCCATATCTTTGGTTATGAATGTAACCTAGCGTTCTTCGAGATCCGCCCGCGCAGTGGTACATTTGGAGACAAAACCTGGGAGGAGGCGAACTGCCGGATGGCAACCGCGCAGGCAGTGCCCGAGACGGGCTTCTGGAGCACACCGGAATTCCCCTACAGCATTGAGTATTCCTTCGCTGCGCTGGAGGGCATCCGAGCAGCCGCGGTCGACGGTCTGCTCCGGCTGCGGCACGGCGGGATCGAGGTTGGAGGCGTGCTCTTCGGCCGCAGGGAAGGAGAGTCCCTGCGAATCCTGACTTACCGTCCGCTGGCTTGCGAGCACGCCTATGGACCCGCTTTCAAGCTGTCCGAGCGGGACCGGGAGGAACTGCGGCGGCTGATCGATTCGGGCAACCGGGAACCGGACCTGTCCGGTTTGGAGGCCGTGGGCTGGTACCGGTCGCACACCCGCAGCGCCATTGAACTGAGCGAAAAGGACAAGTCCATTTACGACGATTTCTTTCCTCACGCCTGGCAGATATCCCTGTTGCTCAGACCGCTGGAAACGGGGTCCGCGCAGGCCTGGTTTCTGGTGCGCGGCGGAGGTTCCGAATTCACCCTGGCGCCCGTTGCGCTGCCCGGCCGGGCGAAACCCGTTCCCGGATCGGACGCCGGCCCCGGTACGGTTTTCGGTGCAGCGACCAGCGCGCGGCAGCCGCTTCCGGCGCGTTCCGAGCCGGAAGCCGCGGCGCCGGTTCCCACCGTGGAAAAGGCCCTCGCACCCCCATTGGAAGTGCGGCCTGCGGCGTCCGGGGAAGAGCGGGCGGCTGCGGCCGCCTCACCGCCCGCGGCCAGGACGGGTCCCCGCCGCACGGGCTGGCTCTGGGCGGCGGCGATCCTCCTTCTCGCGGCGGTCTTCGTACCGCCGGCGGTGGAACTGACCCGCCGGCGGGCGGCAGCGCCGGAACTGGCGCAACTGCGGGTTTTCGACGATCGCGGCTTTCTGCACATCGAATGGGACCGTAATGCGCCCGCCGTGCGCAACGCCTCCCGGGGCAGGCTCATTATCCAGGATGGCGGTGAGCGGACCGAAGTGGAACTGGATCCGGCTACTCTGCTGAACGGCGCCGTTACCTACCAGCGAAGAAGCCCGAGCGTGACCGTGCGGCTTGTGGTTCCGGGCCAGGGGGGGGAGGTGGAAACCGCCAGCCGCTTCCTGGGCCGGTCCGCTGAGTCCCCGGCGGAAGCGGAGACCACTCCTCGGGCGGAGGAAGGCGGCCGGGAGGCCGCGGACGAGCGGGCGGCCGCCCAGGCCCCGCTGCCCGGCCGTCCCGTGAGCCCCACACCCGACCGGACCCGATCCTCGCCGGTCATCCCGCCAATCATCTCCTCCGCCCCGCAGCAGCCATCCACCGCGGCAGAACCGTCCGTGGCCGTCTCGAAGGATCAGCCGCCTGCTGCGGTGAAAGTGCGACCGCCCGCCGCCGCGGCCTACAAGGGCCCCCGCTCAGGCCGCCTGATCTGGACGGGCAGCTTGAAACGTGGACAGCGCCTGGAAATCGAGGGTGACCGGGTGAGCGCGGGGTCGCTGACCGGGCGCCTGCCCCCGGTCCCCGTGCGCGTCACGGTCTATCCGGGAGAGTTCCGCGAAAACGGCATCCTGATCCACGGACCCGCCCGGCCGGCGGAGGCCGCCAGCAGCGCGAACGGATGGACCCGAACCGAGTATCGCCGCAATCCACGGCGGGCGCGGCAGGTCAGAGTGGTGGAAGCCCCTTCGGCCGCCAACCACTGGAAGAAGCTGACCGTGCTTTCCAGCCGCGATCTGGCCGTGATCGCGATCTTCTGGGAAGTGAACTGACCGCGCTCAGTCCGGCCCTTCGATAGGGGTCTGGGCTTCCGGCGCGCCGGCGCTGGCTGCCGCTTTGCGGACTTCGGAGTTGACCTCCCCGCCGATGAGGATCGCCAGCGCGGTCAGGTACAGCCAGATCAGCAGGGCGATGATGGCTCCCAGCGAGCCGTACGTTTTGGCGTAACTGCCGAAATGCTCCAGGTAGGCTTTGAAACCCACCGACGCCAGCAGCCATAAGGCCAGGGCGACGATCGAGCCCGGGAGAAACGCCACAAAGCGGTGTTCCCGCAGATTGGGTCCGAATACGTAGAGCAGGTTCAGCGCCAGCAGGACGAACCCGATCACCAGCGCCCACTGGGCCAGCGACCATCCCAGCCGGAACCACTCGCCCAGGCTCCAGCGCGCAGCCAGCCAGCTGCCGATGTTGTCTCCCCACACCAGCATGATCAGGGCGGAGGTGACAAGCACGGCCAGCGCCAGGGTCATATTGAGGGCCACCCAGCGGCGCCGGTACCAGGGCCGCAGCTCACGCACGTCGTAGGCCAGGTTCAGACCCTTGATCAAGGCGTTGAGCCCCGCCGACGCCGACCAGATGGCCACCAGCAGCCCGAGTGACAGCTTGGTCCCGCTGGCGCCGCTGGTCAGGTCGCGGATAGCGCCGCGCATCACCTCGAAGGCCGGACCGGGCATGACGCGCTGCAGGTACGCCATCAGCCGGGAATACAGGTCGCCTTCGGAAGCGAAGAAATAGCCCAGCAGCGTCGAGAGTACGATCAGCAGGGGGAAGAGGGCGAACAGGAAGTAGTAGGACAGCTGCGCGGCGTGGCCCAGCACGTCGTCCTGGTTTGCTTCCCGGTAGACCCTTGCCGCCAGCTCACGCCACTTCAGGCCGCCCAGACTCCAGACCCAGCGCAGGCCGGATCTGCGTTCGGGCGGCAGTGCTCTCATCCCTGAGCCGCCGTACCCTCGCCGGCCGTAAAGTAGGCGCAATCGGGATGGTGGAAAACCAGCGCGCTGACGCTGGCTTCCGGTTCCATCATCCAGCCTTCGGTCAAACGCACTCCGATCTCCTCCGGATGGAGCAGCTTCCAGATGCCCTGCTGGTCTTCGAGATTCGGGCAGGCGCCATACCCGAAACTATAGCGCTTGCCCCGGTAGCGGGAGGTGAAGCGCTCGTGCATGGTCATGGACGGCGGATCGGGGAAGCCCCAGTCCTCGCGGATGCGGCGGTGCAGCCATTCGGCGCAACCCTCCGCCGTCTCGATGGCCAGGGCTTGCAGGCCGTGAGAGTTGAAGTACCGACCGGCCTGCTTCCACTCCTCGGATTTCGTCCGGACCTGCTCTCCGGCCGTTACCACGAACAGGGCGAGGTGATCCCTTCGTCCCTCCTCCGGATCCAGCACGTAGTCGCTCAGGCAGAGACCGTCTTCCCGCGGCTGGCGCCCGAAACGGAAGGTGTGAATGGGGCTCCGGCCGCCGGGCGCGAAGAGGTGGATCGAGTTGCCCTCGCGTTCCGTTTCGAAGAACTGCCAGACCGCGCGGACCTTCATGAACCGCGCCGCCTCCTGCTTCAACTCCTCCATCTGGTGGAACAGCTCGATGGCCTTGGGGTCGTGCTCGAGAAGGCGCTGCTCGAAGTTGCCCTTGAAGCCCATGTGCCGCCCGTAGAGCATGTGCGGGTTGATGTAGCTCCAGACCTCGGCCAGGTGGGGAACGTCGCGTACGCGGCGGTCCAGGTAAGGCGCCGCAGGGATGGGGAGGCCGGTGCGCACCTTCGAGCTGCGGCGCTCCCCGGCCGGCGCAACGGCGGCCGGCTCCCGGCCCCGCTCCTCCTCCGCGGCGCGCGGCCGGTGATCCTGCAAAACCGTTTCGCGCTGATCCGAATCCATCAACCGGTTCATCAGTGAGAGGCCGGTCATGGCGTCCTTGGCGTAGCAGACCGCTTCGCCATAGGCCGGCGCGATCCTGGTGCGGGTGAAGCGGTCCGACAGCGCCGCGCCGCCCACCAGAAGAGGTATGCGGATGTTCGCGTCTCGGAGATCGGACGCCGTCACCTCCATCTGCTGGGCGCTTTTCACCAGCAGCCCGGAAAGGCCGATCGCGTCCGGCCGGTGCTGCTGATACGCCTGAATCAGGGTTTCCGGCGGCACCTTGATGCCCAGGTTGACGACCTGGTAGCCGTTGTTGCTCAGAATGATCTCCACCAGGTTCTTGCCGATATCGTGCACGTCGCCCTTGACCGTGGCCAGGATGATCGTGCCGCGCGCCGCCGTTTCGGCTTTCTCCATGAACTGCTCGAGGTAGGCCACGGCGGCCTTCATCGCCTCCGCGGACTGCAGCACCTCGGCGACAATCAGCTCATTGTTGTTGAACAGGCGGCCGACTTCGTTCATGCCGTTCATCAGGGGGCCGTTGATGATATCGAGCGGCGCGGCGCCCTGCTGCCGTTTCAGCTCCAGGTCGGCGATCAGCCCGTCCCGGGTGCCTTCGATGATGTAATTGGCCAGGCGCTGGTCGAGCGGGAGGCTGGAGGCCGCCGCTTTCGTGCGCGCCCCGGCTTTGCGGAAATGCTCGGTGATGCGGGCGATGTGGTGCTGGTTGATGGCCGCGCGCTGTTCCGGGGATTGCAGGCGCCAGTCGTCCGGAGCCGTGCGCACTGACTCGTCCGCGGCATCGGCGGGCGGGGTGTTGAACAGCAGGGCTTCGGCCAGGCGGCGCTCCTCGTCCGGGAGGGAGGCGAAGCGCTCGATCTTTTCCGTGTTCACGATGGCCAGGTCCAGACCGGCCTTGGTGGAGTGGTACAGGAAGACCGAATTGACCACTTCGCGCGCCGCGGGCGGCAGGCCGAACGAGACGTTGGAGACGCCCAGAACCGTTCGCACGTGCGGAAGCCGCTCCTTCACCAGCCGCACCGCCTCGATGGTCTCCACCGCGCCGCCGATGTAGTTCACGTCGCCGGTGGCGCAGGGGAAGACCAGCGGATCGATGATGATGTCCTCCGGCTGAATCCCGTACTTCCCGGTGAGCAGGCGGTAGGAGCGTTCGGCCACGGCCAGCTTGCGCTCCCGGGTGAAGGCCTGGGCCTGCTGCTTGTCCTCGTCGATGCACCCTACTACCAGGGCCGCCCCGAAGCGGCGCGCCAGCGGGCAGGTGCGCTCGAACTTCTCCTCGCCGTCCTCCAGATTGATCGAATTGATCAGCGACTTGCCCTGGCAGTAAGTAAGCGCCAGTTCCATGGCGCGCGGGTCGGTGGTGTCAATCATGATGGGCGCCTTGATCTTGCGGATCAGCGCCTCGTAAAACAGCGGAATGTCTTTGATCTCGTCGCGCTCGGTGGATTGCAGGCAGACGTCCACCACGTCGGCGCCCCCGTTGCGGATCTGCCGCCGCGCGATGTCGGTGGCTTCTTCCCACTTCTCCCCGGCTACCAGCTCTTTGAAGGCGCGGGACCCGATGACGTTGGTCCGCTCCCCGACCAGCAGCGGCCGGTTGGATTCCTCCGCTTCCACCAGTTCGATTCCCGAGTAGAAAGCGCGGTGCGAGCGTGGCTTGACCGGACGCGGCGGCCTTCCCTCCGCCATGCGGGCGATGGCGCGGACGTGAGCCGGGGTGGTGCCGCAGCAGCCGCCCAGGATGTTGACCCAGCCATGGTTGACGAATTTCTCCAGCTGCGCCGCCAGCGACTCGGGCGTCTCCAGGTAGCAGCCCTCCTCGTTGGGCAGGCCGGCATTGGGGTAACAGGAGATGCGCGCATGGGCGAGTTCGTGCAGCGTCCGGATGTGATCGGTCATGAACTCAGGCCCGGTGGCGCAGTTCAACCCGACCGAGAGCAGTTCGGCGTGAGAGATGGAAACCCAGAAGGCGTCGGCCGCCTGTCCGGCCAGCATGGTCCCCATCGGCTCGATGGTGCAGGAAACCATGAGGGGGATGGCGCGGCCCCGCTCCTTGCCCAGGCGCTCGACGGCCAGCAGCCCGGCCTTCACGTTGCGCGTATCCTGGCAGGTTTCCATCAGCAGGAGATCGGCGCCGCCCTCGAGCAGGCCGGCGCCCTGCTCGTAGAAGGCCTCCTCCAGCTCGCGAAACGTTACTCCGCCGGTCACGCTGACAGCCTTGGTAGTGGGCCCCATGGAGCCGGCCACGAAGCGCGGCCTGGAACCGGTGGAGAACTCGCCGGCCGCTTGGCGCGCCAGGCGGGCCGCCCGGCAGTTCAGATCCCGGGCCTCGCGCTGTAAGCCGTACTCGGCCAGCACGAGGGCAGTGGCGCCGAAGGTGTTGGTCTCGATGATATCCGCCCCGGCTTCCAGGTAGGCGCGGTGGATGTCCAGGATGACGTCCGGACGCGTTTTCGTCAGGTGCTCGTTACAGCCTTCCAGCGCCGGCCCGCCGAAGTCCTCGGCCGTGAGATGACGCTGCTGCAACATGGTGCCCATGGCGCCATCGAGTACGAGGATACGGGTGTCCAGCGCTTCAGCGAGACGGGTTGTCATAGAGAGGGAAACTACGATTTTAACAGCTTGGGTACGCGGGACGCGGCCTCGTAAGTCCGATTACTGCCCGGCCGATTCGATACTGCGCTCCAACTCGGCGAAGGGTGTGAGCCACATCACATCGTAGGGCTGCATCAGGACAGTAAGCTTTCCGCCGTTGGCCATCCAGCCCCGCCCGGCCACCAGATCGAACCAGGTTGCTTCCTCCAGCCCGGCCTCGACAGTGGGAATCTCGACCCGGCAGGGCCTGGAGGTGACGTTGGTCAGGGCAATGACATGTTCGCCGCCCGCCGGCGAGGTCCGCAGAACGCAGAAGGCGGCGGGACAGATCGCCAGGACGTGCTGGCCGCCATTGGGGTGGAAGGCGGCGTGCCGCACGCGCGTCTCCAGCATCCGGCCCAGGCAGTCACGGATGAGGTTGAGCTTGGCGCCCGGCTCCGCCATGTTCTGCTGCAGCCGGCCGGCATCCAGCGCCGGCCGGTTGACGTTGCGTTTCACCTTCGTGCGGAGAGCGAGTTGCACGTCATTGCGGGTGCCGACCAGGCCGTGCAGGTAGATGCCCGGGACGCCGCGCAAGGCCAGAGCGATGCTCCGGGAAGCGGCGAAGCGCTTCACCTGGAAGGCGCGGTCCTCGGGGCTGTTGTCCATATTCAGGGCGCTGTACCACGTGGTGTTGATCTCGTAGGGCGCCTCGCCTCCGCCCTCCAGTGTCCGGTAGGATACGAAGGCTCCGTGCTGGCGCGCCCGGCGGATCAGAAAATCGATCTCTTCGGGCGGAAGGATTCCTTCGACTCCGGGCAGGCCGATGCCGTCATGAGTATCCAAAATGTTGAGGTAGGTGGTGTGCGGAGAAGGGTACTCGAGGTCACGCGCCCAGGCGGTCAGATAGGAGGCGTCCTCCCGGTAGAAGGCGTGCAAGACCAGCGGCGGCAAGGCGAAGTTGTAGACCATCTGGGCTTCGTCGCGGCCGCTTCCGAAATAGGAGACGTTCTCGCGGTGGGGTACGTTGGTCTCGGTGACCAGCGATACCTGGGGCGCGGCTACGTCCAGCACGTCCCGGAACAGCCGGATAATCTCATGCGTCTGGGCCAGGTTGGCGGAGGGGGTTCCCGGTTCGTCCCAAAGGTAGGTGACGGCGTCCAGCCGCACCAGGTCGGCGCCCTGCCGGACATACAACAGGAGAGTCTCGATCACGCTCAGCAGCACTTTCGGGTTCCGGTAGTTGAGGTCGATCTGATCTGGCGAGAACGTGGTCCAGACCCAGACCGGGCCGCAGATGGAGTCGAAGCGGGTAAGGATGTCGCTGGTGCGCGGCCGGCGCAGCATGTGGCGCTGTTCGGCGGTCAGCTCCTCCCGGGAACGGAAGGTGACCGCGAAGTCCCGGTAGTCCGGATTGCCGCACAGCATCTCCTGGAAGGGCAGGCTCCGGGAGGAGGCGTGGTTGAATACAGCGTCGAACATCAGCCGGCAGGATTCGCCGATCTGCCGGATGTCTTTCCAGGAGCCAAGCTGCGGGTCGACGCTGCGGAAATCGGTGATCGAGAAACCGGCATCCGAAGTGTACGGGAAAAAGGGCAGCACGTGCAGCGTGTTGAACACCGGAGCCCGGCTGCGCAGCGCATCGAGGAAACGCCCGAGCGCGGCGAGCGGAGACCCGGAGCCGCCCCGGACCATGTCTCCGTAAGCGATCAGGACTGCGTCCCGCTCGCTGAAACGGCGGGCCGGATCCCAGGCGCGCTCGGCCTCGAGCAGCGCATCGGTCTTATGGGCGTGATGCACCTTGAGGAGGCGGATCAGTTCGGGCATCACCCGGCGCGCGGTTGCCTCGCCGTATAGAAAGCGAAGGCGCAGGAACAACCGACGCCCGGTACGGGCGCCGACGGTGAGCAGAGGGCGCTCGAAATCCGGCCCTTCCGAGTAGGGCAGGCGCTTCCAGCCGGCTTGGGCGGCGGTCAGATCGGAGGACATGGACCTGACGGCATCATACCTCCGCCCTAGCGTGCGCCGGTGACCACCGTTACGTCCGCTTCGTCCAGTCCTTGTGCGATGGCCTCCAGGTTCCGCAGCGGTGCTCCGTCGTAGTGGCCCAATGAGAGGCCGTCGGCGCCACACTCCGAGGATATGGCCACTCCCTGGCGGATGAGTTCCGGTGTAGCCCGGGGGCGGACTCCGATGGCCGAGAGGAAGTGCATCTCGTCACCGATGGCCGCGCGGACGGAGAACAGGAAACGCCGCTTGTGGTCGAGACGTTCGGCGGAGCCGGACTGCTCCGAATAATCGCTCGAGCGGACCGAGCCGAGATAGGGCTTCAGGGCGGCCAGGTCGAGGCCGCCCAACTCCGGGTTGCTGGAGATATAGGCGTTCAGGCGCAGATCGATCCTCGGGTTGATCCGCCGCACCGCGGCGTGCACGTCGCGGAACAGGTCGGTCAGGGAGGCGCACCGGAACTTCAGCCAGTCGAACATCTCGCTGTGCCGCAGCAGCATGGCCAGCGGGGTAGTATTGGAGGCGCGCAACAGGGCCAGATAGTGCCCCTCGGCAGGCCCGGCATGGTCCAGCATATCCGCCAGGGGGAGCATGGCCCGGCGTACGGCCTGCAAGTCCAGTCCTTGCGCCTTGGCCGCCAGCCCGCAGCTCGGACAGAAGCAGCCGCCCAGGGACGCGAGCAGGGTGGTTTCCACAGGTGCGGACGCACCGCCCCCGCCCCAGGTGGCAAAACCGAAAGTCCCCGGCTCGTGCTGTTCGCCGCCCAGGCCCGCCATGGCGCGCAGCCGCCCGGAGGCGAAGGGCACCAGGCAGGTCTGCACGAAGTCCAGATCGTAGTTTATCACCAGGTCGGTGAAGAGGCCAATGAGATAGTTCCGCGAGTCCGGGTTGTTCACGCATACTAACTGGGCCAGGGGGTTTCCATAGATGTCCTTCTGCACCGCCCAGGCGTACTCGCCGCGGGCGCGCTCGAAATCCAGCACCGTGTGCGAGATCTCCGCACCGGTCTTCCACTTGCGCTTGCGCGCTGCGGCGACCAGCAGTTCCAGCCAGTCCTTGCCCTTGAGTTCCTCGCGCTCGCTGGTACGCGGCTTGATCTTCGTTTCCCGGTAGTGCTCCAGGCGGGGACGCCAGTAGGCGCGGCTGTCTTCCGGAAAGTAGGTCTTGCGGCGGGGGTTGTGCGGATAGTAGAAATCGGTAAGCGGCCGCTTCTCCCAGTGCATCAGGGCGACCAGGTACGTGCTGTTGGCCCGGGCGGTCTCCTGGAGCGTATCCAGCACCGGGTCCACGCCTTCGTCCAGCAAATCCCAGGCGTAGAGGCTGGCGGCCACCTCCGAAAAGCGCTTGCGGGCCCGCTCCCGGGCAGGGGAGCCGCGACGCTGCTGGGCCGCCAGGCTGCCCAGCGGAAGCATCAGGCCGGTGGCAAACTGTCGTCGGTTCATGAGGGACGAGTGTACCACCGGCCGTGAAGGACAGCTTCCGCTCTATTTCACACGCGCGTTCGCCACGTTCGAAGGAGCCGACGCCTGGTCGCCCTTGAGGGCCAGCACGCGATAGCTGTAGTTGCCTTTGCCGGGACTGTGGGTTGCCGTCTTCACATCCGTTCCCACTGTGACCGCGGGGCTCCAGCCAAGAGTCTTGCTCTTGTATTCAACCCGGAATCCGTCCTCGTTGGTGGAGTTGTCGCTCCATGTCAGGGTGACCACCGCGCCGCTAACCGACGCCTTCAAACTGCTCGGGGCAGCGGGTATGGAGCCGTCGTAAATCGTGATGGTGATCGAGTCCGAGCCGGAGAGGTCCTTGCTGTCCTTGGCGCTGGCCGCGATGGCATGGCTTCCCGCCTGGGAGCAGGAGTAGGTCTTTGTAACGGTGGAGGCGCTGCCCATCGGCTGGCCGTTGTCGGTCCAACTGATGCTGGATATACTTCCTTCTTCATTGTCGGCTGCCGTCGCCGTGAAGGTGACCGTTACGCCGCAAGGATGAGACGAGTTGCTGTCCGGGTTGACGATATCCACGACAGGCGGCGTGTTGGCCGGAGGCGCTCCCGCACCTGCATCCAGCACGGCCTGGTAAACGTCGAGCAGCCCGTAACCGTAGGTGTTGTTGGGCGACCCGGAGATGCCGCCGCAGTTCTCCGAGGAAGCGACCGGAGAGGCGCTGTTGAGGATGATCTGCTCGGTGTTGCTGATCTTGCCCAGATAGCCGGGAGCCGCCGACCAGAACAGGGCCACCGCGCCGGCCGAGTGGGGACTGGCCATCGAGGTGCCGCTGTAAGAAGCGTAGGCATCGGTGGGAACGCTGGAACGGACGCCGACCCCGGGAGCCGCGACATCGGGCTTGATGCCGCCCAGTTTGGATGGTCCGCGCGAAGAGAACGAGGCGATTACTCCGGTGGAAGAGACGGCGCCGGAGGCGAACGATTCCGGGTAGTCGCCCGGGGACCCGGCCGTGCCGCAAGTCGGGCCGGAGTTGCCGATCGAGAAGGCGGGAAAGATGCCGGCCGCCACCCAGTTTCTTACGTAGCCTTGATACCAGGTGGATCCCCCGCTGCCGCCCCACGAGTTGTTGACCACGTGAGGCCGGCCCGAAGCTCCGTTGTTGCCCAGCGGGTCCATCACCCATTGGGCGCAGGAGGCCAGGGCGCTGCTCGAGCAGGAACTGGAGGCACAGCCCTTGCAGGCGATCCAGCGGGCTGCCGGCGCAACGCCGATCTGGTTGCCGTTTCCGTCGTCTCCCACCATGGTTCCCATGGTGTGAGTTCCATGGCCGCCGGTATCACAGGGGGTGGATCCGCAGAGTCCGGTCGGATCGCTCCAGTTGCCGGTGTGGTCGAAGGAAGAGCCGTTGTAGCCCCGGTACTGATTGACCAGGGCCGGGTGATTGTATTGCACCCCGGTGTCGATGTTGGCCACCACGATGCCCGCTCCCCGGGCGGTGGGCCAGACCTGGTCGGCATGGATCTGGCTGATGTTCCAGGGCACTCCCGAGGTGGCTGCAGCGGGCGCCGCCTGCGGATCGGGGAGGCGGAAGATCTCCTCGTGGATCAGGGCGGCGACGTCCGGCCGGGCGGCCAGCGCGCGGGCCAGTTCCAGGCTTCCCGAGGAGACGTAGATCTTGTTCTCCACCCAGAAGGGCGTGAAGCGTACGTTTCTCGAGTTCAGGAAGGCGCGGACACCGGCCTGGCTGCGCGCAGCGATCTGCTGCAGGGCCCTTACTACGAATGCGCCGCGAGACTGGTAATTCATTCGATAGGCGGGCGCCAGGCTGGGACGCTCTCCAAACACAACGAAGAACGGAGCGGCCGCGTTTTCGTCCTCGGTGAGCTGTTTCATCAACTGAGGACTGATCTTGTAGTCGGCCGCCGGGAGCTGGAAAGAGCCGCCCAGAATAGCGACCAGACAGACCGGAAGTATGACGTGCAGTGACAGATGACAACGCGTGGGACTGAGCGATTTGAGCATTGGTTAGCTGCCTTTCCGAGATCTTGGGAAATTGCCTGCTTACTCGTTTATTACACCTTGTTGGTATAAAGCGCCAGTAATTTTCGCACTTTTGGTACTCGTAACTTGAAATAAACCGTGACATTGACGGAGTAATACCACCGAATATATGGGACTACTTCGGGGAAGGTTACAGAACCAGGCCCAGAGGTATTACCCCCGTTTGTGGCTCTTGGAGGGTACTTTGGTACCGCAGGAGAGCAGACGGGCGAAAACCGGCTGCGAGACGGAAGCCTGCCCGGTGCGGCGGCGCAGACGCGGCCCGGAGCGCCTGGTGAGTTTCGGGGGCGGCGTCCGGGGTGAGTTCAGCCTCCGCGGTGCAACCGCAGCGGGGCGGGTGGACAGTGTGAGAGCCGTCTCAGCCGGCTGTGCCGGTCAGCGGCCGGTTTCCAGCAGCGCGAGCAGCTTCGCCCGCACGCTCTCGGCCGTCTGAATGTCCGGAGCAATCACCAGGATGGTGTCGTCGCCCGCGATCGTGCCTACCACCTCGGGCCACTCTTCGTTGTCCAATGATACGGCCACCGAATTAGCGTGCCCCGGCGCCGTCTTGAGCACGACCAGGTTCTGGGCGGTGCGAACGTCCTGCAGGAAGGCGGCCGCCAGGGAGGTCAGTTGCGGTCCGGTCTCCGCCGGGGCCGTCTCCCGGTAGCCATCGGTGGTTTTCACCAGCCGCAATTCACGGATATCGCGGGAGAGAGTGACCTGAGTGGTGGCTAAGCCCTGGGCCCGGAGTTCCTGAGCCAGCTCCTCCTGAGTGGAGATTCTGCGGGAGCGGATGAGTTTCAGGATCTGACCGTGCCGGTAGCTCTTGCTCATCCCCGCATCCCGGCCAGGCGCTTGCGGGCCGTCTCCAGGGCGTCGGCCACCGCGCGGGGGCCGGTGCCGCCCGGCAGTTCCCGGGACTCGATGCCCTTGCGGGGGTCCAGCAGGGCTAGGCACTCGGGCGGAAAATCCCGCAAATCGTCCGCGGTGAGATCCCGGGGCCTCTTCCCCTGGCGCAGGTTCTCGAGCACCAGCCGCCCCACTCTCTGGTGGGCCTGATGGAAAGGAACTCCCGAGCGGGCCAGGGCCTCCGCCAGGTCGGTGGCCACCGCCCAGCTTTCCTCCACCGCGGCCAGCGGACGGGCCGGGTTGAGGCGAATCGAAGCGGCAACCACGCAGGCCATCTCCAGCGAACCCGCGAGTTGGTCCGCTGCTTCGAACAGCGGCTCCTTGTCCTCTTGCATGTCCCGGTTATAGGTCAGCGGCAGGCCCTTTACCGTGATGAACAGCGAAGTCAGAGCTCCAATGACCCGGCCCGTCTTCCCGCGGATCAGTTCCAGCGAGTCGGGGTTCTTCTTCTGGGGCATCAGGCTGGACCCGCTGGTCACCTCATCGGCCAGTTCCAGCCAGCCGAATTCCTCGCTCGAATAGAGGATCCAGTCCTCGGCCAGCCGGCTCAAATGCAGCAT
Source organism: Bryobacterales bacterium (assembly GCA_020852755.1). Taxonomy (GTDB): domain Bacteria; phylum Acidobacteriota; class Terriglobia; order Bryobacterales; family Bryobacteraceae; genus JADZAF01. The sequence continues at coordinate 16,489 of JADZAF010000279.1, read as the reverse complement.
GGCACAGGAAGCGGCGTAGAGAAAATCGAGCACGAAATCGCGGTCCGCCGAGACGTCCATACTGTTCGCGGTGATGCCGTCAAAGCCGAGGTCGCGCGCCATCTCCTCGCGGTCGAAGGGAAACCCGCTGCCGGCCAGCGCACCCGACCCGAGGGGCAGCACATTGGCCCTGCGGCGCGCCTCCCCGAAGCGCTCCCAGTCGCGGGCGAACATCTCGAAGTAAGCCAGCAGGTAGTGGGCCCAGAGCACCGGCTGGGCGCGGCGCAGGTGTGTGTAGCCGGGGATCACGGCCTCCGGCCAGCGCGCGGCGGCATCGAGCAGCGCTTCCAGCAGCGCAACCAGCAGGCCGCGCGCGCGGCCGCACTCCTCCCGCACCCAGAGGCGCGTATCCAGCGATACCTGTTCGTTGCGGCTGCGGCCGGTGTGGATCTTATCCGCCAACTCGCCCACGTGTTCCTTCAGCTTCCGGATGACCAGGGTGTGGACATCTTCATCCGCCGCCCCCTCGAACAGGCCGGCATCCTGGCGGATCCGGTCGAACGCCGCCACGATCTGCTCGCGCTCCCCGGGTGTGAGGATGCCGACCCGTTCCAGCGCCCGTGCCCAGGCCTGGGAGCCGCGGATATCGGCATCCAGCAGGCGGCGGTCGAAATGAAGCGAGCCGGAGAAGCGCTCGAACACCTCGGATGGGCCGCTTTCGAACCGCCCGCCCCACAATTTCATCGCACGATCCTCATGCCGTCTTGGCTGCCAGCACCCGGATCGGCAGGCCGATCAGGTTGATGAAGCCGAGCGCGTCCTTCTGGTCGTACCCCGCGCCCATGGTGAAGCTGGCGATGTCCAGCGAGTAGAGGGAATAGGGCGACTTCCGGCTGACCGGTTCGATATTGCCCTTGTAGAGCCGCAGGGTGACTTCTCCGGTAGTGGTGCGAGCCGTGGTTTCGAAGAACGCGTCCAGCGCCTCGCGCAAGGGAGTGAACCACATGCCGTTGTAGACCAGGGTGGCGTAATCGATAGCCAGCCGCTGCTTGTAGTGCAGGGTGCTGCGATCCAGGGTGAGCGCTTCCAGTTCGCGGTGAGCCGCCATGATGAGCGTGCCGCCCGGCGTCTCGTAGCAGCCGCGCGACTTCATGCCCACAAAACGGTTCTCCACCAGGTCGATGCGGCCAATGGCGTGCTCGCTGCCGATGCGGTTCAGTGCCTCCACCAGTCCGGCGCCGCTCATGCGGGTCCCGTTCACCGAGACGGGGACGCCGTTCTCGAACCCGATGGTCACCTCGGCGGGCGCGTCGGGCGCGTCTTTGGGGCTGCGGGTCAGCATCCAGATATCGTCGGGGGCGGCATTGGCGGGGTCTTCCAGCGCGCCGCCCTCGTGAGAGATGTGCCACAGGTTGCGGTCGCGGCTGTAGATCTTGGTGGTGGAGGCGGAGACCGGAACGTTGTGCTCGGCGGCGTAACGCAGGGCGTCCTCGCGCGAGACGATGTTCCACTCCCTCCAGGGCGCGATCACGCGCAGGTGGGGCGCCAGGGCCATGTAAGTGAGTTCGAAGCGCACCTGATCGTTGCCCTTGCCGGTGCACCCGTGGGCCAGGCCGTCGCAGCCGGCTTTGAGCGCCACTTCCACCTGGCGCTTGGCCAGAAGGGGCCGGGCGATGGAGGTGCCTAAGAGGTACTTGTATTCGTAGACGCCCCCGGCGCGCACCAGGCGCCACAGGTACCCGGTTACGAACTCTTCGCGCATGTCCTCGATGTAGACTTCCGAGGCGCCAGTGGCGCGCGCTTTCTCTTCCAGCCCGGCGAGTTCGTCTTCACCCTGGCCGATGTCGCCGCACACAGCGACGACTTCACATCCGTAATTCTCTTTGAGCCAGGGAATAATGATCGAGGTGTCCAACCCGCCCGAATAGGCGAGGGCCACTTTCTTTGGTTTGCTCATAAAAATCGGTTCAAGCCAGCATCATCAGCAGGAGGGCCTTCTGGGCGTGCAGCCGGTTTTCGGCCTGGTCGAAGACCACCGAGTTGGGGCCCTCGATCACCTCGTCGGTGACCTCCTCGTCACGGCGTGCGGGCAGGCAGTGCATGAAGCGGGCGTCGGGGCGGGCCAGGCTCATCAGCCCCGCGTTCACCTGGTAGGGCAGGAATCTCTGCCGCCGCTCGGCCGCCTGGGATTCCTGGCCCATGCTGGTCCACACGTCGGTGTAGACAGCGTTGGCGCCGGCCACCGCCTCCCGGGGATCGTGGGTGATCGTGATTTTCGCTCCGGACACCGCCGCCAGCCCTTCGGCCTGCGCGACCACGGAGGGGTTGGGGCCATAGCCCGGAGGGGAGGCGATGGCGAAGTTGGCGCCCAGCCGCGTTGCGGTGAGCATCAGGGAGTGGGCCACGTTATTGCCGTCGCCGACAAAAGCCAGGTTTACGCCGCGCGGGCTGCCGAATTGCTCGACGACGGTCAGAATGTCAGCCAGGGCCTGGCAGGGATGGTAAAGGTCGCTCAAGGCGTTGATGACCGGCGCGGAGGACCAGGCCGCCAGGTCGTCGATAGTGCTCTGCAGAAAAGTCCGGGCGACAATGGCGTTGACCCACCGGTCCAGGTTGCGGGCGACGTCCTTCAGTGGCTCGCGCTTGCCGATAGGCCCCTCGCAGACCACGCAGTCGCCGCCCAGTTGCTTGATGGCGAGTTCGAAGGTGAGGCGGGTGCGCAGGGAGGGTTTCTCGAATAGAATCGCCAGATGCTGGCCATCCAGGGAGCGCGCATAGAGCCGGGGCGCGGACTTCACGTCCCGCGCCAGTTCCAGCAGGTGCGCCAGTTCGTCGTTGGTCAGGTCCAGGTCCCGGGTGAGGTCCGGGGCCGAGATCCTGTGAATTTTGATGGCCCGAACTGCGGTGCTCACGGAAAAAACGCCTCCGATGTGAATGATTATTCAGGTAAATGAATAATTACACAAAACGGGGAAGGGCGTCAAGCGGGCGCCGGCTGAAGGTAGTGTCCTAGCTTGCGTTGCTGCCCGGAATGAATAAATATTCGCTGTGTTTACAATAAGATGAGGGAATCCGAGGCCTCCAATTGGCGAAACACCCGTCTCGCAATGATATCTTTTTGTGATATCATAATCACGTGGACAGGCACCAGCCTACGCTGGAGGCAATTCTCGAGAAGCGGGCCAATATCCCATGGGCAGAGATCGAAAGCATGTTAAGGCACTTCGGGGCCGAGATCAGCGAAGGTCGGGGTTCGCGCGTACGTATTTCGCTACGGGGGATACGCGCCGTCTTTCATCGTCCGCACCCACAGAAAGAAACGAATTGCGGCGCTGTGGCGTCGATGAGACGCTTTTTGGTGGAGGCCGATATCAAGCCGGGAGGTCTACCATGACCTATAAAGGATACGAGGCCATTGTTGAATTCGACAGTCAGGCAAACATCCTGCACGGAGAAGTCATCAATACCCGTGATGTAATCACCTTCGAGGGTGACTCCGTAGAGGAATTGAAGCGCGCCTTCGAGGATTCCGTCGAAGACTACCTCGAATTCTGCACCTCGCGTAATGAAGAGCCAGAGCGGCCATTCTCTGGTAAGTTTCTCGTGCGTATGCCCCCAGAATTGCACCGCCATATCGCCCTGGAGGCAAGGCGTCTAGGGAAAAGCCTGAACTCGTTTATTGTGGATCGCTTAAGCGGGATGACATTGGGGGCCGGCTAAAGCGGTCGTGGCCTTTGCGCTTGCGGGAACCCAGCAGGGTTTGGGCGGTTGACCTGATTTTCGAGCCAGCAGGTGCGCGATGGTCCACGCGTGATCCCTGATCCCCGCTTCCATGGCCGGGGTGACCCGCAGGCTACGATGAATCCGGCAGAAATTGTAGTAGGCGAAGTGCAACGCAACCGCCGCTTGCAGGTTCTCCCGCTTCCAGCTGAAGGCATTCCTCAGCCAGGTCAAGCGCCGAATCTGCATCCGAGGCCACACTGGCCTGCCGCTGGTGTTGCCCGGCGGGGAAGCACGGCCGCCGGCGGCCAGCGGGCTCCGGCGGTCTGAAGGACCGCCGGGTGTGGGCGTCGCGGCGGCTTCGCGGATCACGGCTCCGTGAACCCGGTTCACGAAAGCCCCCGGCAGGTAGTGAGTCCTCTCATTCGGTGCTTCCCGGCTGTCACTCTCTCTAATTGCTGATTCAGGTGCGATGGTATGAAAAGATACCTTGCGGGCCGCGGACTTCGACTCACAGGCGTAATCCAGGTTGCCACCGGTGAGAATGGGGATATACTACTGCCATCTGGCGGCGGGAGGCGCGAAACCCGCGAGTCCCTGGCCGCTGAGGAGGGTATCCCAAATGCGAAGCGTGTGTGCGAGAGGCGGTTTTCTGCTGATAGCCGGGGTGTTGTTCGGTTCGGGCGCGCCTGCCCAGGACTACCGGGCAAAGGTCCAGGGCGTCGTTACCGACAGCAGCGAAGCGGTGATCGTGGGCGCGAAAGTCACCTTGGCGAACATCAACACCGGTATTGCCAGCAGCAAGGAAACGAGCGCGAGCGGCCAATATGTCTTCGACTTCGTCGAGCCCGGCTCCTACACCGTGACGGTGGAGCAAACCGGATTCAACAAGTTCGTTCAGGAGAACATCACGGTTCAGGTCCGGGCGGACATCACGGTGAACCCGGTCCTGACCGTGGGGAGCGTGGCCGAGCAGGTCACCGTCTCCGAAACGCTGCCGTCGGTCAAGTTCAACACCTCCACGGTGGATCTGACCATCGACCGGAAGATGCTTACGGATCTGCCCATCCTGGGGCGCAACCCCTTCCGGCTGGCGCTGATCGATCCCTCGGTGGTGGACCGCGGCTGGGGCGCCAACAATCCCTTCGATATGTGGGGCGCGGCGACCATCGACATCGGCGGCGCCACCAACGGCAAACTCGATCTCCTGCTGGACGGCGCGCCGTTGATGATGACCAACAAGGCCTCCTACGCACCCCCGATGGACGCGGTGCAGGAGTTCACGGTCCAGCAGAACAGCGTGGACGCGGAGTTCGGCAATAGCGCCGGGGGCATTATGAGCCTGGCTATGGCGTCCGGCAGCAACGCCTTCCACGGCACGGCCTACTATTTCGGCCGCAATCCGAAGTTGAACGCGGTAAGCGATGCCATCAGCCGCACACCGAACTTCGTTCGCAATCATATCTGGGGCGGCACCGTGGGGCATCCGGTGAAGAAGAACAAGCTCTTTGCCTTCACGGCCTGGGAGCAGTGGCGCACCAAGGACCCGCGGCTCAACCTGCGCACCATGCCGACCGATCTGGAGCGTACCGGCGATTTTTCGCGATCGCTGAACGCCGACGGCGGGCTGCGAACGATTTACGACCCCTGGTCCACGGTTCTCGACAGCGCGGGCAAGGTCACGCGGACGCCCTTCGCCGGAAACCGGATTCCCGCTCAGCGGATAGACTCCACCGCGGCGCGCTTCGTGCAAGATATCTGGAAACCCAACAATCCCGGCGACGACATCACCGGCGTCAACAACTTCAAGGAGTCCTACACCTGGTTCACGGATTACTGGAACTTCTCCAACCGCATGGACTACAACGTAACGGACAAGTGGCGCGTGTTTTCCCGCTACAGTCAGTTCCGTAACAGGATCGACGAGGCCCACACGGTGGACACCCCCGCGATGCCGAAGGACGAAGGCGGCAACATGTTCTCGCTGAATATCACCGGCGACAGCGTCTATGTGGTCAACGCCAACACCGTGCTCAACGTGAGCGGCAGCTACGGCTCGATTCAGGACGACTACGCCTGCCCCACCTGCGAAGTCCAGGACAGCGACCTGGCGGAGTTCTGGCCCAACAAATGGTTCGCGCCCTATACCAAGGACCTGCCGGTCATGTACTACCCGAACCTGAACATCGGGGACGCCTATTTCGGCCACCGGTTCTTCTGGATCGAGCACCCCAAGAACGCTTCGGCGCACGTCAAGCTGGTGCAGACCCGCGGCCGCCACGATATCAAAACGGGGTTCATGCTGCGCCGCAACTGGGGCTTCATCAACTACCCCGACCCGATGACCTTCAACTTCGGCCCGGCGCTCACTGCCGACACGTTCCTGAATCCGGACACCAGCCTGAGCGGCGACTCGTATGCCACTTTCCTGCTGGGGGCCATCAGCAACGATTCCTGGGCTCAATACAAGTCGCCGCACGAGCTGACGACGAACAACTACGGGTTCTATCTTCAGGACGACTTCAAGCTGAATCGCCGCATCACGTTGAACCTGGGTTTGCGCTACGAGTATGAAACCGCTCCGGCCGACGCTCAAGACCGCATCTCGCGCTACCTGGACCTCACCAATCCCATTCCCGAGTTCCAGTCGGCTCCGCCGCAGATCCCCGACGCCGTGACCGCCCTCGCCAAGATCAATTACCAGTGGAACGGCGCGTGGATCTTCGCGAGCAGCGACAAGAGGGGCATGTTCAACACCAGCAAGCTGGCATTCATGCCTCGGGCGGGCATTGCCATCCGGATCAACGATCAGACCTCGGTGCGCATCGGGTACGGACGCAACGTGGTTCCGCCCAGCCAGATGCAGCCCTTCCAGACCACGGCTATCACCCTGTACGGGTATACCGCCCAGACCTACGTGGCGCCCAGCCAGGTAGGCATCCCGGGCGGCAATCTCTCGGACCCGTTTCCGGCCACGAATCCACTGATCCTGCCCACCGGCAAAGCGCTGGGCCGCTATCAGAATCTGGGCGCCTCTCCCCTCTGGCGCGCCCAGGATCTGAAGAGCACGGTGAGCAACCGGGCAACCTTCTCCATACAGCGGCAACTGCCGCAGCAGTTCTCGGTGGACGCCACGTTCCTGATGAACTATTCCAGCAATGTGCCCTGGACCCGAAACCTGAACCAGTCCGACCCGAACCTTGGCTATACCTACAAGACGGAAACGGCGCGAACCGTGCCGAACCCGTTCTACAACATCCTGACTCCGGAAACGTTCCCGGGGTCCCTGCGCTATCAGAGAACGGTCAGCATCGGCAGCCTGCTGCGCCCGTACCCGCACTACACCGGACTGAGCGAGGCGCTCGAGCCGGACCGCCTGAACCGCTACCACTCCGTCCAACTGCGCGTACAGCGCAGGTCCAACCGGGGCTACAGCCTCCTCTGGGCCTATGCCTACAACCGCGAGTACCAGCAGGAGTTCTTCAACGCCGACGACCAGTACGTGGAGTTGTTCACTTATATCGATAGCGCCAGCCCGCGCCATCGCATGAGCCTGACGGGCAGCTACGACCTTCCGTTCGGGAAGGGACGGCCGTTCCTCGCAAACATGAATTCGGTGCTGAACGCCGTTCTGGGCGGGTGGTCCACCAGCGGCCTGTTTACGTACAACTCCGGCGCCTTCCTGCGTTTCGGCGGAGCTCTCGTGGACGGGAATCCGCGCATCGACAACCCTACGCGCAGCCGGTACTTCGACACCTCGAAATTCCAGGTGCTGCCGGCCTACACCAGGCGCACCAATCCCTGGCAGTACCCCGGGGTAACCGGCCCGCGCTTCGCCAACATGGACGCCACGCTCTCCAAGTTCTTCCCGCTACGGGGCGAGAGCATGAGGTTGGAGTTCAAGATGGAAGCGTACAACCTGACCAACAGTTTCATGGCCTCGAGCCCGAACGTAACGGTGACCAGCTCGCTGTTCGGACGCTCCACGGGTCAGGCCAACCGCGGACGCGAGATGCAGTACACTCTGCGGCTCCATTTCTAACGGGGAAGGAGCGCGGTCCTGCCCGGCCTCTCCCTCACGCCAGCAGGGACGCCAGCAGGAACAACCACCAGCCCAGCGCCAGCCGCACCGGCCGGGCGCCCGGTTCCGCAATCAGCGGCGGCGCCGCGAGGGTGAACAGCAGGGCGGCCGAGGGCGCCACAGCCGCTGCGGCGGGCCCACTGCCGCGGCCTGCCGGAATCAGGAGGGGCAGCCACAGGGCCAGGGCGGTGATCTGGGCCGGCAGCAGGCCGAACCAGCGGCGGATCCATTCCGGTCCGGGGACCAGGGCGCCAAGCCCGGCCGCCAGGGCGGGCCAGGTGAAGACGTAGTGGAATTCCGGTCCGAGCCGGACCAGGGTCGCGGCCCCGGCCAGGTTCCAGCCTGCCAGCGCGCCCGCCCAGAGCCCCCACAGGCCGGCGGCGGGCCGCAGGAGCCGCATGACCGAAAAGCAAGCGGCGGCACTCGCGGCAGCCGGCGCGACCACCAGCCATTGCGGAGAGAGACCCAGCGCACGGAGGGGGGTGAAGCAGGCGATGGCGCCCATGCTTCCGGCCGCCAGTGCGGCGACCCAGGCCCAGGCGCCGTAGAGGACCTGCGCGGAGCCGGGAGTCCGGCGGGCCAGTCTCAGGATCGCGGCTGCGGAAATCGCCGCCGTCAGCAGAGTGACAGGCCAGGCCCAGCGGACCGGGTAGCGCGGGACGAATCGGGAGAGCACGCTCGCGAAGACCAGATCCTCGGAGGCGGCCGGCGCGCCGTGTTCGCCCAGGTGGCGCGCCATGGCCAAAGCGTTCTCGCCGTGGTGCTGGATGGTGGGGAGGCTGGCGTTTTCCACGCTGTCGGCCGGCCAGTGCTGCCGCCGGCTGCCTTCCACCGCCGCGAAGTAGAATCCCGGCACGCCCGAGGCCTTGAAGACCGCGAAGTCGCTGTCCGGGCGGCGGACGGTCAGACGCTTGAAGGCCAGCCCGAACGAACTGCCGGCCGGGCGGGGAAGCGCGCGGGCGAAGGCTTCGACGGCAGCCCGGTTGCCCGGTCCGGTTTCGACCAGCAGGCTTGGCCCCCCGTCGCCGCCCGCATCCAGATTCACGGCGGCACGCACTTCGTCCGCCCAGGGATGGAATTGTTGGAAAGCGCGGGCGCCCAGCAGGCCGTCCTCCTCGGCATCGCTGAAGAGGAAAAGGAGGCCGTGGCGCGGGGGCGCCGCGGCGCGCGCGACGCGGGCCACTTCGAGCAGCGCCGCCACGCCCGCTCCGTCGTCGGTTGCCCCCGGTCCGGCGGGGACGGAGTCGTAGTGCGCCGAGAACAGGATGAGCCCCGGTTCACGGCCGTCCAGGCGGGCCAGCACGTTGTGGACCTCGATATCGGTCCCGCGGCGGCGGGCCGGCATGACCCGGCTCTGCAGTTCCGCCGCGTAGCCCGCCCGGCCCAGAGCGGCCACCAGGTATTTCCTGGCCGCAGCGTTCTCCCCGCTGCCGCTGGGGCGAGGCCTTCCGCTTCCAGCGATGGCGTTCAGGTGGAGGAAGGCCCGCCCGGCGGAAAACGCCTCCGGCGGCGCGTCGAGGGGCAGAGGCCGGGGAGCACCGGCGCGCCGGGTCGTCAGGAGACCAGCCAGTCCAAACAGCAAAACGGCGATCACCGGCGCCCAGGCACGGTGTCCGGCGTTCGGCTTGGAAGCCGATAGAGGCATCCGAAATATGATACGCCGGTTCGCCGCGCCCAGCCGGCCGGGGCGCTTCAGGCTTCGCCTGAGGGGTCTCCGGACTCGGCAGGACGCGCGGCCTCGGCTTCCGCTTCTTCCGCAACTTGATCGAAGTCCTCGCTGGCGTCCTCACCCATTTCCCGGCCCATGCGTCTTACGAAGCGGGCAAGGCTCTTGGGGTCGTTCTCGTCCAGGCCGTTCAGGGCGGAGGGGTCCGCCAGTCGCTCCAGACGGTCTTCTTCCGAGCGGGCCGTGGCGAAGCGGGAAAACAGCCGCTCCAGGCGCGCACTGCCGCAGCGAGGGCAGACGGCGCCCTCGTCGCCGCCTATGCGCTTTACAAAGATGCTCACCTTCCGCCGGCAGTCCCGGCAGCGATATTCGTAGATGGGCATGCCGGTATCGTAGCACCGGCGAACAGGAGTCGAGAGCGGGCGCCGCCATTTTGGATACTCTTGCGCCAGACGGTTTCAGAGGAAAGGGTGTTATTATCGAAGTTAACCCCTACTCCGTGGTGGGAGCGAATCGAAATCCAAATTTCCGGAGCTGCCAAGGCCAGGAGGAGGGGTGCAACCACTCTACGTCAGCGAAGGAGTCGCGACCATGAAGACCCTGCTGGAGGTAGCCGAACAGGAGTTCGTCGACCAGGTCGTCGCGCGGCACGAGGGGCGCCCCGGGGCGCTGCTCAGCATCCTCGAACAGGTCCAGGAGCGTCATCCCCACAAGTACCTCTCCCGCGAGGTTCTGGACTACATCGCCGCCAAGACCGAGATCCCGAAAGCGCAGATCTACAGCGTGGTTACCTTTTATGCGCTGTTCAACCTGGAGCCCCAGGGGGACCACAGCATCTGCATCTGCCGCGGCACGGCCTGCCACACTCGCGGGTCGCGCGGGCTGCTGGAACGGCTGAAGCTGGAACTCGGCCTCGATCACCAGAGCGAGGAGGGCGGGGCCGACAAGATTTCGCTGACCACTCCGGACCGCAAGTTCACCGTGCGCACGGTGGCCTGCTTCGGCCAGTGCGCCCTGGCGCCCGTGGTTGAGGTGGATCACCGCATCTACGGGCACATGAACGAGCGCATCCTAGAGCGCGAAGTGACCGCCATCAAGCACGAGAGTGAGAAGTGATGCGCATCCAGGACATCGGCACCTTCAACACGGTTCGCGAGGCAGGGCTGGCCGAGTACCTGCCCTCCATGCCGCGGATCTCCATCGGCATGGGCACCTGCGGCACGGGCAACGGCGCCGAAGGCGTCTATCATGCGTTTGCCACCGCCATCGACCAGCGCGGGCTGGACATCAAGCTGGCCGGGGTGGGATGTCTCGGCTTCTGCGCCCAGGAACCCCTGGTGAACGTCTGGATGCCCGGGCGTCCGCTGGTGGTGCTGCACCGCGTGCAGACCAACGACGTGGACCGCATTCTGGACGATCTCGCCGCCGGCGAGGTTCCCCGGGAACTGGCGTTGTGCAAGATCGAGGACTGGGACCACCTGACCGCGCACGTCAAGTTCGGCCATGGTTTTCCGGACATTCCGGTCTGGCGCGACATTCCTTTCTTCCGGGGACAGAAGAAGATCGTGCTGCGCAACTGCGGCCTGATCAGCCCCGACGACATTCAGGAATATTTCGCCGTGGGCGGCTACCAGGCGCTGTACAAGGTGCTGATCGACGGCCGGCCGGAGATGGCGATCGAGCAGATCAAGGCCTCCAAGCTGCGCGGTCGCGGGGGGGCGGGCTACTCCACGGGCATCAAGTGGGAGTACCTGCGCAAGGCCCAGTCCGATGTGAAGTACATCATCTGCAACGCGGACGAGGGCGACCCCGGCGCCTACATGAACCGCAACGAGATCGAGGGCGACCCGCACTCGCTGCTGGAAGGCATGATCATCGGGGCTTACGTGATGGGCGCCAGCGAGGGCATCATCTACGTCCGCGCCGAGTATCCGCTGGCGGTGCACCGTCTGACCCGGGCCATCGAACAGGCCCGCGAGTACGGCCTGCTGGGCGAGAACATCCTGGACCGCGGCTTCAAGTTCGACCTGGAGCTGGTGGAAGGCGCGGGCGCGTTCGTGTGCGGCGAGGAGACCGCGCTGATCGCCTCGCTGGAAGGCCGCTCCGGCCGCCCCCGCCCCCGTCCTCCGTTCCCCGCCCAAAAAGGGCTGTGGGGCCGGCCGACCAATATCAACAATGTCGAGACCTGGTACAACATCGCGCCCATCGTTTCCAAGGGCCCGGCCTGGTTCACGGAAACGGGCAGCACCAAGAGCCCGGGGACGAAGGTCTTCTCCCTGGTAGGCAAGATCAAATCCACCGGACTGGTGGAGATGCCGCTGGGCACGCCGCTCAAGACCTTCGTCTACGACATCGGCGAAGGCGCCATGAACGGCAAGGGCATCAAGGCGGTGCAGACGGGCGGGCCCTCGGGGGGCTGCATCCCGCAGGAGATGTTCGATACGCCCGTGGATTACGAAACCCTGGCGCAGCTGGGCTCCATCATGGGCTCGGGCGGCATGGTGGTGATGGATGAAGACAACTGCATGGTGGACGTGGCGCGGTACTTCATCGAGTTCACCCATTCGGAATCCTGCGGCAAATGCGTGCCCTGCAGGGTGGGGCTGGACAAAGCTCTGCGCATTCTGAATGCCTTCACCGACGGGACGGCCAGCGTGAGCCAGCTGGACATGCTGGACGAGCTGGGACGCATGATCCGCGACACTTCGCTGTGCGGCCTGGGCCAGACCGCTCCCAATCCGGTCCTGACCACCATGCGGCACTTCCGCCACGAGTTCGAGGACCACGTGCGGGCCAAGCGCTGCCGGGCCGGAGTGTGCGACGAACTGGCCCTCTCGCCCTGCGAGAACAGCTGCCCGCTGCACATGAACATCCCGCGCTTCTTCCAGCTCTTCAAGGAGGACCGGCTGGAAGAGGCGTTCGAATCGGTGATCATGGACAACCCGCTGCCGGCTTCCACGGGCCGGGTTTGCCAGCACCCCTGCGACGACCGCTGCCGCCGGACCACCATCGATTCGGCGGTCAATACCCGCGACGTGCACCGCTTCATCGCCGACTCGATCTTCAACTCGGACCGGTTCGATGCCATGGTCGAGCGGGTGGCGGCACGCAAGCTGGAAGCCACCGGGCGGAAGATCGCGGTGGTGGGGTCGGGACCGACCGGGCTCACCTGCGCTTTCTACTCGGCGCTGCTGGGCCATGACGTCACGGTGTTCGAGTCGAATCCCGAGCCGGGCGGCATGCTGCGTTACGCGCTGCCCGACTACCGCCTGCCGAAACCGGTGCTGCGCCGGGAAATCGAGCTGATTGAACGGATTGGAGTGAAGTTCATCTACAACACCCGGGTGGGCTTCGATCTTACCTTGAACGAAGTCGCCAACCTGTTCGACGCGGTCTTCATCTCCATCGGGACGTGGAAGGAATCCTGGGTCTACCTGCCGGGGACCGAACTGACCGGAGTGGTCCCGGCGCTGCTGTTCCTGGAGGCGGTGCAGAAGAAGGAACCGGTGCCGCTAGGCCACAAAGTGGTGGTGATCGGCGGCGGCAACGCGGCCATCGACTCGGCCCGCACCGCGGCCCGCCTGGGGTCCGACGTCACCGTGATCTACCGCCGCGAGCGCAAGGACATGCCGGCCATCAAGGAAGAGACCGACGCGGCCGAGGACGAGGGCGTGGAGTTCGTCTTTCTGGCGACGCCGCACCGCATCGTGGGCGAGCGGCACGGCAACGTGCGGGCCATCGAAGTGGTGAAGACGCGCCTGGGAGAGTTCGACTCCTCCGGACGGCGGCGGCCGGTGCCGACCGACGAGATCCAGCGCTTCGAATGCGACACAGTGATTCTGGCGGTGGGTGAAACCGTGGACCTGGACTTCGCCCGGGCGTCGGGCTTGAAGATCAAGGAGTCGGGAACCATCGAGGTGGACCGCTACTCGCTCGAAACCAGCCGCGCCAAGTTCTTCGCCGGCGGCGACGCCATCTCCGGGGCCTCCAACGTTTCCAACGCCATGGGCTACGGTAAGAAGGCGGCGCGCAACATCGACGAGCGGCTGATGGGCGTGCGGCGCTTCGACCTGCTGCTGCCCGATTTCGAGTACGACCAGACGCCTCCGGCGCAGATCAGCCAGTGCCCCCGGCGCCACGTGAAGGAACTGCCGGCGGCCGAGCGCGCGCAGAACTTCGACGAGGCCGTGGTGGGCTTCACGGCGGACGAAGCGCTGGAGGAAGCCGGCCGCTGCCTGCGCTGCGATGTCCGGAAAGCATGAAAGGACCGGGAAGGGAGCTAGACCTTGCCGCAGAAGAAAATCTCGATCCGAATCGACGGCGAACTGCTGAGCGCCCGGGATGGCCAGACCATCCTGGATGTGGCGCGAGCCAACAACAAGTTCATCCCCACGCTCTGCTATCTGAAGGGGCTCTCGGCGGTCGGCGCGTGCCGGCTGTGCATGGTGGAAGTCTCGGGGATCCAGAAACTGCTGCCAGCCTGCACCACGCCGGCGCAGGACGGCATGTCGGTGATCACCACCACGCCGAAGCTGACCCGCTACCGCAAGATCGCCCTTGAGCTGCTGCTGGTGGAGCGCAATCATATCTGCGCCATCTGCGTTTCCAACGGCCACTGCGAGCTGCAGAACATGGCCAGGACGCTGGGCGTCACCCACGCGCGCTATCCGTACAACTATCCCAGGCTGCCGGTGGATGTCTCCCACGAGCGCTTCGTGATGGACCACAACCGCTGCATCTTGTGCACGCGCTGCGTGCGGGCCTGCGACGAGGTGGAGGGCGCGCACGTGTGGGATGTTACCGCGCGGGGCATCCAGTCGCTGCTGACCTGCGAACTGAACGAATCCTGGGGCGCCTCACGCACCTGCACCAGCTGCGGCAAGTGCGTGCAGGCCTGCCCGACGGGCGCGCTGGCGGAGAAAGGCTGGGCGGTGGAGGAGATGACCAAGCGGGACGACAACGTCTCGCGCCTGGCCGTGCGGCGGGGAGGGCTGGTATGAGCAAGATCAAGCTCGCTACGGTATGGCTGGACGGCTGCGCGGGCTGCCACATGTCGCTGCTGGATATCGACGAGAGCCTGGCGGCGGTGGCCGGCAAGGCCGATATCGTTTATGGACCCCTGGTGGACGCTCAGGAGTTTCCCGAGGGCGTGGATGTGACCCTGGTGGAAGGCGCGGTCAGCAGCCAGGACGACCTGAAGAAGATCCAGGTGATCCGCAAGCGCAGCCGGCTGGTGGTGGCGCTGGGCGATTGCGCCGTGACCAGCAACGTCTCGGCCATGCGCAACACGATTCCGGTGCGCAAGCTCCTGGACCGGGTTTACCTGAAGGGGGTGCAGTCCCAGCCCGGCATCCCCAATGATGGGGTGCCGGCCTTGCTCAAGCATGCCGTGCCGGTTCACGAGGTGGTGAAGGTGGATCTGCACGTGCCCGGCTGCCCGCCGCCGGCGGCCACGATTCTGTCCGTGGTGGCGGAGCTGCTGGAGGGACGCAAGCCGGACCTGGGCACCAAGGCGAAGTTCGGGTAGGAAACGCCCATGAAGAAGATCACCATAGAACACGTCACCCGCATCGAGGGGCACGCCAAGATCAGCATTTATCTGAACGAAGAGGGCAAGGTAGCCCGCACTCACCTGCACGTGACCCAGGTTCGCGGCTTCGAGAAATTCGTGGAGGGGCGGCCCTACTACGAGATGCCCTCGATCACGGCGCGCATCTGCGGCATCTGCCCGGTGAGCCACCTGCTGGCCTCTTCAAAGGCTTGTGACGCCATCATGGCGGTGCGCATTCCGGAGGCGGCGGTCAAGCTGCGCAACCTTCTGCACTGCGGCCAGTTCGTGCAGTCGCATGCGCTGAGTTTCTTTCACCTGTCGTCGCCCGACCTGATCCTGGGCATGGACTACGACCCGGCCAAGCGCAACGTGCTGGGCGTGCTGGAGAAGTTCCCCGAACTGGCGCGGGACGGCATCGGGCTGCGCAAGTTCGGCCAGCAGGTGATCGAGCGGCTGGCCAAGGAGCGCATCCACCCCTCCTGGACGGTGCCGGGCGGCGTGAACGCGCCGCTGGATCCGCAGGCGCGCGAGCAGATCCTGCGGGAACTGCCTGAGGCCAAGGCCACGGCGCGGCGCACGCTGATGTTCTTCAAGGGCGTGGTGGACCGCTTCTCGGAGGAGATCAGCCACTTCGGCAACGTGCCTACCATGTACGCGGGCCTGGTCGACGCCGCCGGCGGGCTGCAGTTGTACGACGGCGGGCTGCGCTTCCGCGATTCGGACGGCAACATCCTGGCCGACCAGGTGCCGGCCGGCGCGTACGGCGAATACATCGGCGAAGCGGCGGTGCCGACGTCCTATCTGAAGGCCCCGTATTACAAGCCGATCGGCTACCCCAGCGGCACCTACCGGGTCGGCCCCCTGGGCCGGCTGAATGCGGCCGACCGGTGCGGAACGGCGGAGGCGGACGCCGAACTGGAGGAATTCCGCCAGCGCTTTGGCCGCATGGTCCACAGTTCCTTCCACTACCATTACGCGCGGCTGATCGAGGTTCTTTTCGCGCTGGAACGTATGGAGGCGCTGCTGGACGACCCCGCGATTCTCAGCGAGCACGTGCGCGCCCACGCCGGAGTGAACGCTCTGGAAGGGGTGGGCATGATCGAAGCGCCCCGCGGCACCTTGATCCATCACTACAAGGTGGACGAGAAGGGCGCCATGCGCTGGGCCAACCTGGTGGTGGCCACCGGCCACAATAACCTGGCCATGGACCGCAGCATCGACCAGGTCAGCCGCCACTTCGTGGACGGCAACCGCTTGCAGGAAGGCATGCTGAACCGCGTCTCGGCCGTGGTGCGGGCCTACGATCCCTGCCTGAGCTGTTCCACTCACGCCCTCGGCATGGTGCCCATGGAGATCGAGCTGGTGGCGCCGGACGGCGCGGTTGTAGACCGATTGCGAACGTAGAGAGATGGCCGGACACCTGAGCGTGTCTGTCGGCCTCCTCATTCTGGCAGTTCCGGCCCTTGCTCAACGGGCCGATCTTTCCGTCGTG
>JADZAF010000278.1 GCA_020852755.1 Bryobacterales bacterium | reverse complement strand
GCCCCCCCAAGGGGAACCCTGGTTGCGGCACCTGGCGCGGTTAGGGCTGCGCCGTCTGTCGGAGCTGGTGCATGCCTGAAGCGAGAGCTTCCAGGAGAGCCGGATGCGGGAAATCTGCACGTCCGGTTCGACGAGGGGAGAGGAGGTCGCGCCCTTGCGTCGCCCCCTCTCCTACTCTACCGGCTCGGTATGCGCGGGTCCCTGCGGGCGCGGCTCGGTATGCGCGGCCGCCTGCGGTCGCGGCTCGGTATGCGCAGCCGCCTGCGGTCGCGGCTCGGTATGCGCGGCCGCCTGCGGTCGCGGCTCGGTATGCACGGCTTCCGGTTTTCCGAGCCGCGACCAAAGGGAGCGGTTCCGTCAGGTCCGGACTGCCGCCTTCGACGCCACCCGCGAGATGGCCCGGACCAGTCGCCGGTAGGGGATCTGCTCCAGGCTTTCGAAGGCCAGCCACTCACCGTCCCGCCAGCTCGAATAGTACCAGCGCGCCAGCAGGGCCAGGTGCTCCTGGCGGTCCCGGGCGGCCAGGTTGCGCCACTCCATGCCTGCCACCGCCTGCCGGATCTTTTCGTCCAGTGAGACGCTCTTCCCTTCCACTACTTCCAGTGAGAAAGTCCGGGCAGGCTGCCAGCAGCCCGCATGGAAGAACCACAGCTCCACCGCGTCCGGCTGAACCGACGCTGTCACCGCCACACCGTGCAGGCGGCGGGTATCGCCGCACAGCTCGTCGCGCAGCTTCAGCACCTCCTGGATCTTCTCCAGGCGCTTGTGCTGGCGGGCCGCTTCCTCGAAGTTCAATTCCTCGCTCAGCCGCTCGCGCGCCGCCATCAGCGGGTCCAGCAGCGACCGTCCCCCGGTGGCCAGAAACTCGGTCACCCGCTGCACTTCGTGCCGGTATTCATCCTCCCCCACCACCTGCTGGCAGGGCCGCAGACACATGCCCATCTCGCCGTAGATGCAGCCGGGATGGTCCGGGGACGGCGCCAGGTCCTCTTCACACCGGCGCATCTGGAACAGGTCCAGAACCTGCGACTGGAAGCGCTCGGCCGAGGCCCGCGAGCGGAACGGCCCGAAGTACAGCGCGCTGCCCCCGCTCACCTGCGAAGTCACCAGGCTGCGCGGGAAGCGGTTGCCCAGGGTGATCTTCACATACGGCGGCATGCGCAGCCTCAGCATTTCCAGGTAGGTCTTCGGGAAGTGGCGGCGGGCCATTTCGTAGAGCACCAGGCTGGATTCCAGGGACGATGCCGCCAGCCGGTACTCGATCCTTGTCACCGTGTGCCGCAGGTTCAGAATCCGCGAGGGCGTCGTGCGTTCCTTCAGCAGCCGCAGCAGGCGGCGCCGCAGCAGGGCGGTGCGGGCCAGGTAGGGCTGCCCCTGCCGGGGCCACAGCAGGAACACGGCCGGCCGGTTGGGCAGATCATCCAGGAGGGCATCCAGCCGGCTGAGGTCGCCGGGAACCTCAAGAACCATAGAACGCCAGGTACTCCTCCCGGTCGAGCGGCGGCGCCGCCGCCACGCCCAGGTTCTCCACCACGTGGGCCGCGCTGCTCATGCCCGCCAGGGCCACCGTGATGCCCGGCGCCGAGCGCGTGAACTGAATGGCGCGCTGCGCGTTCGTTTCCAGCCCGGGGAACCGCGAGGCGGCCTCCTCCGGAATGGCCTGGATCAGCCGGGCCTGCAGCAGGCTGGCGCTGGCCACCACATGAATGCCGAGCCGGTCCGCCTCCTGGAGCACCCCCAGCGTATGGGCCTCCGGCATGGCCAGGTTGAAGGGAAGCTGGATGAAGCGGAAGCGGTGGTTCCTGCCGCCCGCCTGCCGGGCCAGTTCCACCACTCGCGCCAGCTCCAAACGGTCCCGGGCGCCGCGCCGCTGCCGGTAGCCGCCCCAGGTGGCCGTCCCGTAGTGCCAAATCCTGCCCTCCGTGGCGAGCTGTTCCAGCCGCTCGAAAGCCGCCAGCAGCCTTTGCTCGAACTCCTCCCGGCTCACGAAGCCCAGCTGGGTCTCGGGGTTGTGCAGGTAGAAGATGTCGATGATTTCCAGGCCCAGGTTGGCGCGGCTGCGTTCCACCTGATCCTCCAGGAAATCGGGCGCCATCGCGTGCACGCCGCCCGCCACGTCGCCGGGCTGCAGCAGGCCGCGGTCCAGGGCGCCGGGAGTCAGGAAGCCGGCCTTGGTCGAGACCACGACCTCGTCCCGGGGAGCCTGCTCCAGCGCCGGCCGGAGGGCGCGCTCGGAGCGCTGGTGGCGGTAATTGATTGCCGTATCGAAGAAGTTGATGCCGCCCTGCAAAGCGGCCCGGGCGGCTTCCGTGTAGGCTTGATCGGTGGCTTCATCCGCCGCGCCCAGGTAGGTTCCCAGCCCCAGGCTCGAAACCGTCAGGCCGGCGGCGTCGCGGTAGAAGCCGGCCGCTTCATATTGCGGGAAACGGGCGGCGAACCGGCGAGTGCCTTCAGCGGTGGCGTGCCCCGGAATCACGTTCCCATTGTGGCATGGCGGTTACCGCCGCCGTCCCCACTTGCCGTGCAGCGCGTTGAGAGCGGCGGCGTCCGCCGGGCCCAGGAAGCTCACCGCCAGGTAGCGCAGCCGCAGCGGCTTCGCCCGCTCTACCCGGAACGGCTCGCGGAAGGTGGGCGCCGCGCTGATGTAGCCGAACGGCTGGTTCATCACGAAGAACGGCGCGGGATGGCGCGGATTGCCGGGATGGTCGAGGATCGCCACGCCCGCTCTCCCTCCCCCGAACGCTCCCGCATAGGCGCACCACGCCGCGGGTTCTCCATTAGCCTTCTCCACAGTCCGTGAGCCTTGAGAATTCAGGATCTCGCCCCCGTCCATTTCCCGGGGAAACCGTATGCCCAGCCCGTTGTAGGGGTGCGTTCCGGCGGACAGCACCACCTCCGCGCCGGGCGGCCGCAATTCGCTGATCCACTCCAAGGCCACGAAGCCGGACCCCAGGTCCAGCGGGCGCAGCGTGCGGCGCTCCAACACCCGCACCTTGCCCTCCGCCACCCACTCCAGCGCCTCCACCAGCTCGCCCGCCGCGACGCGCTCGAAGCGCCGGTGCTCGATGCGGCCGTGCTTGCCCGGATTCGTCTCCCCCCAGAAGTCGAAGCCTTCGATGTCCGACCACGCCAGCATCAGCCCGCGATGGTGTACGTGGTCCTCCGGGCCGTCCAGCGTGATGGGCCTGCCATCCGGCGCGTACAGCGGGTGTACGTAGGTCTTGGGGCGTGCGGCCGCGTAGCGGTACTCGAACCAGGGCCGCTCGCCGCTGAAGTAGGCGACCTTCTCGCCTTCGGTGTGAACCTGCCGGAAGCCCGCCGCCGCCCGTGCCCGGGAGCCCGCCAGCGCGGCGCCGGCCTGGAGGAATCCGCGTCGCGAGAACATGCGCCTCTCCTTCACCCCAGGTGGATCGTTTCCGAGGCCGCGTCGAAATGCGCGACCTTGCCGCTCACCAGCGACTGCATCGCCATGATCATCGCCACCTGCACACGGTAGCCCAGTTCCAGGTTGCCTCTGGGCTGCCGGCGCGTGCGCACCGCTTCGTAGAAATCGCGCTGGTGCGCCAGGTCGTAGTTGAGCGTGCCGACCTCGAAGGCCCGGCCCTTCGACCCCGGCTGCGGCTCGAAGGAGAGCCCTTGCCCCTCCTTGCCGGAGAAGGTGACGGTGCCCTCCGACCCGCGGATCACCGTCGCCATGCCGCCCGTGTCGTTCACCACCGTGCCCAGCGCCGAAACCGTCAGGCCTTCGTACTCCAGGATCACGTCGGCCGTATCGGGCACCTCCCGCTCGCCGTTGTAATAGAACTTGCCGCCGAAGGCCGCCGCTTTTTTCGGAAAGCCCAGGTTGAGCAGCTTGGCCACCCGGGTGAAGGGGTGGACGTGCAGGTCGGTGATGGGCCCGCCCGCGTAATCCATGTACATGCGCCACTGAAAGAAGCGCGAAACGGTGAAGGGCTTCCGGGGCGCATCGCCCTGCCAGGCTTCCCAGTCCAGGTCGGGCCCCGGGCGCGCGTTGGGATCGTCGATGGGCATGCGCTCGCCCGCGTCGCTGTGCCGGAAATAGCCGGTCTGGGCGTGTACCACCTTGCCGATGGTCCCCTTGCGGATCAGTTCCTCGCCCCGGTCCCATTGCGGGTCCGCGATCAACTGCGCTCCCACCTGGAAAATGGTCTTGCGGGCCCGCACCTCGCGCACCAGCTCCTTCAGCTTGTCGAACTGCGTCCAGTGGGTGAGCGGCTTCTCGCAGTAGACGTCCTTGCCCGCGCGCACCGCCTCCAGCGCGTTGTAGACGTGCATGCGGTCGGGGCTGGCGATGATGACCGCCTCCACTTCCGGATTGCTCAGCAGCTCGCGGGTGGTCTTGTATTCCTTCGCGCCGAGCTTGGCGGCGGCCCGCTCCCTGCGGGGCTGGTAGAGGTCGCAGACGCCGATCAGTTCGACGTTCGCGCCCTGCTCCTGCAACTGCCGGGGCACCTGTCCCAGCCACGACCCGCGCCCGCCGGCCCCGATCAGGCCGACCCCGATGCGCTTCGCCGCCGGCGCCGTCTGCGCCGCCCCGGCCGCCAGCGGCGCCGCGCCGAGAGTGAAGAAGAATTCCCGCCGTTTCGGTTTCATCCTGTGCGCGATGGTACGCACCGCCGCCGGGAAGTGTCAACCCGTGCGGGCGGCACACGTGCAACGTGCCGTGGCGGCGCTCGCGCCGCCAGACGCCCGGTAAAGCCGGAAGCCGCTGGAGCGGTTGTCACTCAGGCAGACACGCATTTCCTCGAAACCCTTGCTGACATCTCCAATCACTTGCGGGCCTTCATTCAACTTAAAAGAGGAGGCGGCCCGGTGGCCTCCCTCGCGGAACGCCAGGACATTCCGCGACGGCGTACCTGACCCTTTGACGTGAGTGATTGCATGAGCCGCCCCGGCCTTGCCTGACACCCTTACTATCCCTCCGCCGTACAAGGGATATCTCTCCAGCCTGTACTGGTACGGATTACATCCCGGGTCACTTGTCGCCGGCGCCCCCAACAGGCTGAAATGGGCAGCGAGGATCACGGCTGATGGCAATCTGCCGCGGAGCGCTCGCCGTCGCCGCACTGGCGTTCGCCTCCGCATGGCTGCCGGGCACGGCGAGGGCGAGCCTCCTGATGCCCGGCGACATTCTCCGCGTGGAGTTCAGCACCCTGGACCCGCTGTGTCCGGGCGGCCCTTGCGACGTCCTGACGGTCATGCCGGTGGATTACGGTTCGTGGGGCGCCGGCGGAGGTTCCGCCGCCCTGTACGACGGATCGCTCCTGCTGGGAACACACGATACCCCCGAGCTGTGCTGTGTCTGGGATTTCGTTTCGTCCTCCAGCCTGTTCACCGCGCGCAGCCCGGCAGTGGTGGATTTCCATTCGATCCTGAACGGAATCGTGGGCGGGCGGATTGACCTGCGGATCTACAACGGCCTACTGACGTTCCCCGGCGGCCCGGCGGTCCGGCTGGAGATCGGCCGCGCCGCCGGACCGGGGGTGGTCGAAGCCGGCAGCGGCATCTTCATCACCTCGACCGGCATCGTTCCGGGCCCCCTGTTTCCGCCTCCGGGGGGGGCGGTTCCGGAACCCGGAAGCGCCTGGCTGGTCGCCGGCGGCGCCGTCCTGATTGCCGCCGGAAGCTTCCGCCGGACATGGCGGCGCCCGCGCGGCTGATTCCGCATCGTGCCGGCCGCCCGCCGGTGGTATGATTCCTCCCGGGTGAGGAGGAAGCATGAGCCTGATCCGGCCTTCCGCGGCGGTTGCGCTCGCCTTGTTGGCCGCGGCCCTGTCCGCGCAGCAGCCCAAACCCCAGGCCGTCCGCAGGGGAACGGTTGCGGGCGTCTTCACCGGGCGCAGCGGCAAACCCATGGCCCGCGCGCGGGTGTTTCTGGGTAAGGTGATCGGGGGCGGCGGCGTACTCTACAGCCGCATCCGCCTGCCCGAATACCCCCCTCCCACGGTCACCGACGGCGGCGGCCGCTTCCAGTTCAGGGGCCTGGCGCCCGGCCGCTACACGATCGTGTACCAGCCGGCCGGCATCACGGCGCCGCCTCTGGCCGATTTCGGTGTCAAATCGCTTTCGGCCTTCACGCGCTCCATCCTCCCGCTGATGCGCGGGGTGGAAATCGGCGCCGGCGAACCCCTGGCCGCCCGTCCCTGGGGTACGGAGTTCACTCTCCTCAAGGGACACACCTTCTTCGGTGAAGGGGCCAACATGAAGATCTGGAACGCCACCGTGCGCAAGGGGCAGCAGGGGCCCTACATTGAGATGCGCCGCGGCCTGATCTGGGAGGAGACGAGGGAGGATGGGACCAGGCTCAAGCTGGAGGCCTGGAGTTACTGAGTTGCGTCCCTCCCGGATTCGTGGTGAGATAACAGGGCGGGAGAGGGGACTATACAGGTTGAAGGTCAATCCGTGCACCGAGCGGAGGCAGTTTGCCTTCTGCCTGTTGCGGCGCTGTTAGCCGCCGCAGCAGCCGTTTCGCCGGCCGGGGCGGGACAAAGCGTCAAACTTGAAATAGCGCCCCACGTAGCCGGGGGACAACTTCACATCCGCGGGGTCACCAACCTCCCGGATTCCGCCATGCTGGACTGGGGTCTGCGGCACGTCCGGCGCTACGAGCTCATGGACCGGGTGCCTTTCGAGAACATGACCAACGAAGGCCGCATGGTGGTCCGCAACGGCCGCTTCTCCGCCAGCATCAGCCTGGCCGGATGGCCCGATGGAACCATCGAGGTCTGGGTGGGCTTCCACCCGGTGGCTTTCGGCGCGCGGCAGCCGTACCACATCACCCGCCGGTTCGGAGAGTACGGCGACCGGTTGGAAGGCCCCAACATCGAACACGTAGGCGAGCGCCGCAACATGCACCGTGCCGTTGCCGTGGCGCATGTCGTGCTGGGCCGGGCCCGCGCACCGCGGTGATGAGCCGCCGCGGCGCTCCCGCAAGAGGGTCGCGGCCGCGCTAGCTTTCCTGCAGAGCTCCGAGCAGCTCCTCGATCTCCGGGTGCTTCCGCGCGTCCTCGAAATCCGGGTCTTGCCGTGCCGCGATCCGGTTGCGGGGCTGCAACTCGATCGCGCGCCTCAGGTTCTCGCCGGCGCCGGCCAGGTTACCGCTCAAGGCCAGGCAGGCGGCCAGGGTGTAGTACATGTAATCGGCGTCAGGTTTCATCCGTAATGCCTGCTCGAAGTGCCCGCGCGCCTCGTCCAGCCGGCGTGCGTTGAGAAGAGCCACGCCGTAGGTGTAGTGTTCGTCGAATGACCGGGCTTCGAACGCCTCGGCAATCCGGCGCTCGCAGACTCTCAGATACTGTTCCGCGCTGGTTCTGATCTTCTCGTCCGGCCCGGCGCAGGCCCGGGCGAACAGGCTTCTCGCCTCCTCGTACTGGCGGCGGCCGAGCGCTCGCACCGCCTGCTCGAACCAGGCGAACTGCGGTTTCCGGCCGGCCGCTTCCTGCTCCTGTCGAAGCGGTTCGCACGGGCCGTCAAGCACGGCGCGCAAGGCGGTCAGCAGTTTCTCCGTCAGGTCCGCGTTGTCCGAGTAGTGGATTACTACGTGGCGCGAACCGTGCAGATGGTGGCCGTTGGACCCGTTGACGGCGTCCGGGCGGGCCGGGTGGCCGTTCGTACCGTTGACAGGGTACGCCGCGTGCCCGTTCGTCCGCGGAGAGCGGATCTCCTGGTCCCAGCGAAACTGGGCGACGGTCTCCAGAGACTGAAGTCTGTCCAGCAGCGCGTGGCGGTCGAGCACGAAGCCTCTCCCGCCGCGCCGGCTCCCCAGAAGGTGCATCAGCTCGATGGCGCGCCGCCTTCGCAACTGAAAGATGGATTCGAACGCCGGCCGGTCAATGATCGCGGAAGGCAGAGTCCGCAGACTCTCGGTGATCTCCGGCAGGCGCCGCAACCAGAAAGGCTTGCTAGGCATATCGGTGATCGGCTCCGATCCTCCGTAAAACATGGTGTTTCACAACATTTCCTTCAACTGTTTCGATGCTCGAAAATACGGGACTCGCTTGGCCGGCACCTCCACCTTCTCACCCGTCGCCGGGTTTCTCCGCACGCGTGCCTTGCGGATCCGGGTTGCCATGGTGCCAAAACCCCGTATCTCGATGCGTTCACCCCGGGAGAGCGCCTGGACCATCGCATCCAGGATGAGTTCCAGGACCCGCTTGCTCTCCCTCTGGGAAAACCCGCAATTCGTGACAATGTCCAGCGCCAGTTGCGCCTTCGTCAGTTTGTGGGACACATCCAACCCCCGGTCTTGCGCTTCACTCGCGGCGCATTCCGGTTCCGGAGCGGATGGCCTGATTTCCTCCATTACCGATCTCCCACTCGCGGCAGAGTCACTTCGGTCTCCTTGGTGATTCGTCCCTCATTCATCTCGTTGCCCGAAAGACTAGAGCGTGACGCGGAAGGTATGCATCTTGCTTCCGGTGGTGGAGTCCGACGGCGTCGCCTGGAGGATTCCATACTCGCCGGGCGCCAGGGGCGTCTGCAAAACCATGCGAAACATGTTGTCGCCGACTTTCTCCACCCCAAACGGAATGGCCCCCTTCGCGACACCGCTCTTCTGATTCACTCGCCCCACATTGAATTCCCTGATTCCTTTGCCGGTCTTCATCGGAAGCAGGATGTAGGAACTGATTGTGATGCCCTTCGGGGGGACCAGGATGACTTCCATCGGGTGGACCAGGAAATTGCGGCTGCTCGGACCGGTAATGGCTCCCTTGAGGTCCTTCTTGACGATGCCGGCGCTGACGATATTCTTCACCGCGCCGCTGGTCTTCCACTCCACGTTCTCGGTCAGCAGCTCAAAGTACTCGCTGCCCTTCCGGTAGTAAAGTCCCGGCCCGCTGATGGTCGAGCGCTGGTTGGGAGCGGCAGGCGCGGCGGATCCCGCGGACGGGGCGCCGGCGGCGGCCGGGGCCGCCGTACCCTGCTTCTTCGCCAGCATGGCCGCGATGATCTTCTCCGAGACGCCGGCTGCTTTGAGCGTGACAAAGTCGTCGGCGCCCAGAACATAGTTGCCGGGTTGGCTCTGGATCACGCTGATGATCATCTCCTCCGTCATGCCGGCCTTCACCAGCTTGATGACGCCTTCGTTGTCGATAGGCCCTTGCGCCAGCAGCATGCCGGCGGCGGCAAGGAGGATGAGAATTCGGAATCGACTGAGTAGCATAATTTTCTCTTATTTCTGTTTTGCGATGATCTGGTCTTTGACCTTGCTGTAAACGGCCGCCGGCAGAATCTTCTTCTGCACCAGCTCGTTCTTGGCTTTGTACGGCCGGCCCTTGATGATCCTGGCCGCGTACGCGTCGCCGATGCCGGGGATGGCCTTCAACTGTTCGGCCGAGGCCGTATTGATGTCGATCAGGCCCGCTCCCGGTTGAGCCGCGGCGCGCTGCGCCGCCGCGGCCGTTTTCTTCGCCGCCTCCGGAGCCTGCGCGGCGCAGCTGAATGCGACCGCGATCACGACAGCCAGTGCGATGAGGATACGCTTCACTTTGCCTCCACGGCTGACTCAGGAACCGGCCTTGCCCCCGGAAAACAGGCCCTGCAGTAGCTGCATGCCGGTGGACATCAGGTCCATGCCCTGCGGCACCTCGCCGTCCGGCGTGAGCCTGTCCACGATGCCCGGCAGCGCTTCGGCCAGTTGCGAGCCGGCGGCTTCCGGAACGATTCCCGCGCTCTGGGCGAAGGCTTGGATCTGATCGTTTCCGAACACCTGCCGGAGTTGTTCCGGCGAGACCGGCAGGTTGCCGCCCCTGCCGACCCACGATGAGGCGATTTCGCCCAGGCCGTTCTGCTGGAACGACTCCACCAGGCCGGCGATGCCGCCTTGCCGGTTGCTCAACAGCTCCAGGACCGATGCGGCCAGGCCCTGGCCTGCTCCCCCAGCGGCGCCGCCGCCGGTCAGCCTGCCGAGAAGATCGTCGAATAGGTTCATGGTTACTCCTTTGCCTTCCTTCAGGCGCTTACGCGGCGCTCCGCCGGAGCAGCCGGTACAGGACGAGCAGCAGGATGGCGCCGACGATCGACATGATCAGTCCGGCTCCCTGGCCTGCCTGGTACAACCCCAGGGCCCTTCCCACAAAACCCGCCACGAGAGAGCCGGCAATGCCCAGCAGCATTGTCACGATGATCCCTCCGGGATCTTTGCCGGGCATGAGCATCTTGGCGAGTGCGCCGGCCACCAGGCCGATGAGACACATCCATAGGAAACTCATTCACTTCTCCTTTTTAGTAAGTGGCCGCCTTGCTGGACTCAACGCGCCGTTCTCCCGAGACAGCGGGATAGACGATGCCGGCCAGGATCGCTCCGATGATCGGAGCCAGCCAGAAAAGCCATAGTTGCGCCACAGCCCAGCCGCCCACGAACAGAGCGGGGCCGGTGCTGCGCGCCGGATTCACGGAGACGTTGGTCACCGGAATCCCGATCAGGTGGATCAGGGTCAGGCCCAATCCGATGGCGATGGGAGCGAACCCTTGCGGGGCCCTGGAGTCGGTGGAACCCAGGATGATCATCAGGAACATGAACGTGAGCACGGTCTCGGCAACCAGGCCGGCCAGCAGCGAGTACCCGCCGGGCGAGTGCGCGCCGTAGCCGTTGGAAGCGAATCCGCCCGCCAGGTCGAACCCGGGGGCGCCGCTGGCGATTACATAAAGGACCGCCGCGGCAACGATCCCACCGGCGACCTGGGCGACGATGTAGGCCCATAACTCCGCGGCGGGGAACCGCTTGCCGACCATCAGGCCGATGGAAACGGCCGGATTCAGATGGCAACCCGAGATATGGCCGATGGCATACGCCATGGTGAGCACGGTGAGGCCGAATGCCAGGGCCACGCCCAGCAGGCCGATGCCGACATTAGGGAAAGCGGCGGCCAGAACGGCGCTGCCGCATCCTCCGAAAACGAGCCAGAAGGTGCCGAAGAACTCCGCCATGGCTTTCTTGCCCAAAGGCATGAGGTGATTCTCCTTTTCTTGAATGAGCACTTTTTTTGGGCAGAATTCAGGCCAGGGGAACCCGTTGTCCGAATCCTGCCGGCCGGGAGGCTGCCCTATGCATCAGCCCCAGTACTTCGCAAGTCTGTGTCCAATCGGGCGATCCCGGTAAAGTGCTTGAGACAGGTCCACACCCGGCGATTCGGTTGCGGTCGAGCCTGTCCTGTTTCTCAAGCATGAGACGGCCGGGAGTGCGCCACTGAGACACGGGCACACAGAAACGATGCCCGATCGAGAGGATTCAGCCGGGCGCCGCCGGGCCTTCCATTGCTCCTGAGGGGGTCATGTCCAAGAGACTCCGCTTGTGTTCGACTTTGATCGTGGGAGGATGTGCCTGGCTGGCGTTCGTCCCGTGGGAAGCAGCGGCCCAAGGCCGGTCCTCCAGTCTGCAAACCGTGACTGCTTCATTCTATTCGAGCCGGTACGACGGCCGCCGCACGGCCAGCGGCGAGCGCTTCAGCAGTAGCGCTTTAACCGCCGCCCATCGTGAAATGCCCTTTGGGACAAGAGTCAGGCTCACCAATCTCAGCAACCAGAGAAGTGTGGTCGTTCGGGTCAATGACCGGGGGCCCTTCGTAAAGGGCAGGGACATCAGTGTCACAAGGGCTGCCGCCCGCCGTCTCGGCTTCACCCGGGCGGGTACGGCCCAGGTTTCCATGGAAGTCCTGGCGGGCCGGGAATAGCGGGTTGCCTGCCGCCGGGGCCGCGCTGGCAATCCAGTTGCACCGGGCTTCTCGAAATGGAAACCATCGCTTTCTGCCTGGCCGCGGGCGCTTCATTCGGGTTGGCATGGCTGCTGGCCAAATCGGTTCTCGCCACGATTCTGCGGCTGGCCGGGGATCGACGAGCCATTTCCACACAGTGAACCTGCTTGGCCGCCCCCAGGCAACTGCCTGGGGGCAGGCTTGCGGGCCGGTTGGCTGGCGGCACTGACGAGGTGATGCGCATGTCTCCGGGAATCGGCAGGAGCCTCTTGAAGGGGCAGCGAGCCGCCGGAATCGCGGCGGCGTTGGTGCTGTGCGGCGCCCTGGCGGCGACACCGACCCGTGCGCGTCCTGGGCTCCTAACACCGGCTGCGGCGGACGCTCCGGTCCTGTCGACCCATTCGGGCAGCATCCCGTACTCCCCACCATGTTCGGTGAAAAAGGCTCGCGGCCCGCAGGCTCCCTCCAGGCGCTGCGCGGCTCTCGTCGACGGGCGCACCCAATGTCCCCGGAATGCGGTTGAACCCACGAATTACTGCGAGCGCCACCAGAACTACCGCGAGCGGCCTCAGAAGCGAACGCCGGCTGCCCCCAAACGAACCAGGAAGAAGCCCGGAATCGCAGCCGCAGGCTCCGCTCCCCGCATGTAGCCGCTCGATCGGGCGGCTCCTCCGCCGCTCACGCCGGGTGCTCCTACCATCCTGAGTCGTTACGGAAGCACGTGAGGGTAGACTTTACCGCTTCCTGCGGTCGCGGCTCGGAAACGGGTTCCGGATTCCTGGGGGCCCCGCGCT
>JADZAF010000277.1 GCA_020852755.1 Bryobacterales bacterium | reverse complement strand
AGCAGATAGTAGACCACCAGGACTGCAGCCGCCACCAGCGGGCTCATGTAGCCGGAGAGGGCCATTCCGGCTACCAGGAAGAGGGTGCCGAAGGCGTCGCACACATGGTCCACGTAAAAGCCGTAGCGGGGCCGCTGCCGGTTCCGCACGCGGGCGAGGGTTCCATCCAGGCTGTCGCCCAGCCAGTTCAACGCCAGGAAGACGATGACGGCCAGCAAGGCCGGCTTGCTCCAGCGGGCCAGCCAGTAAGACAGTCCCGCAAGGAACAGGGAGACGAACCCTAACAGGGTAAGGTGATCGGAGGTGAGCCAGGCCGGAGCCTTGTGCGCCATGGAGACCAGCAGCCGTTTCTCGGCGACGGCAAGCAGGCTGGTCTGCTCGCGGCCGGCTTCGCGGAACCCGGCGGTTCCCCCGGCCTTGTGCCGCTTATCCTGCATGACACGCAAGCTTACCAAAGCACGCAGTGGCCCGTGACCACTCCGGGAAGCGGCCGCCTCCGGGCCCGCGGCCCCGGCTTCCCGCAAGCCTTCATCGCGTGAGCGGCGTGCCGTTGAACTTGAGGAAGCGCCCATTGAGCGAGAAGTGCTTGACCGGCTTCCCGCCGGCGTCCAGCCTCACCCAGACCAGGGTTCCGTCGGTGAGGAACGGGCGGCCGTCGTCAACGGGCAGGGCCAGACCACCGGACCAGGCGATCAGATCGGTGAATCCGTCCGGCAGACCGATCTCGAGGCGCTGGACGGGGCCGCCGCCTTCCGGTACCCGGACCCGGAAGCCGGGCCTGGCCGTTCCGGTGAAGGGCGCCAGCAGCACGGCCGAGGACGCAGGGCCGCGGCCCGCCGGGTAGCTGAACTCGACCAGCGGCGCGGGTACTGATTCGTGCCCCCTGCTGCCGACCCAGCCGCGCAGCGGTTCCCGGCTGCCTTCCCAGCACCGCATCCGGGTGCTTTCCGGCGCCCGCACCATGGCCAGCCACAGGTTACCGTCCGGATTCTCCGACCACCACTCCAGCCTGGCGGGATCCTGCTTCCAGCGCTCCATGGGGCCGAGCTGCCAGCAGTTGCGGATATCGGCGCCGGGATCCGCCTCCATGGAGTCCAGCACCAGCACGTAGCCGCCCTTGACCCAGAGCAGTACTCGCTCGTGGCTGCCATAGGTTCCCGTGCCCCGTCCGGCGTTGAAGTTCCAGCCATATCGGCCCGTCCAGTAGCCGCCCTGGTAGCGCGCGTGAACCAGGGCCACGTCCGCGGCAAAAGCCGTACGGAGCAACTGCGCGTCGGCGCCCGACTGGTTGCCACCCTCCAGGTTGAGAGTGCTGTGGGCCGCGGTCGATTTGCCGTAGGGGCCGAAGGGGTCGGTCATCTCGTAGGTCAAAATGCCCGGATCGGCCACCAGCGCCCGGCCCCTGGAGCGGAAGACAAATGACAGGCGGCTCAAATGTCCATGCCCGCCTCCCCAGGTGCTGGCATCGAAGGCCAGGTAATCCGAACCGGGGCTCCAGCCGGAACGGAGGAAGACCTGTCCCGCGTCCGGAAACACCTGTTCCAGCGGAGGCGGCTGGACCGCTTTCCCTGGCAGCAGCCGCCGCAGCAACTCTTCCCGGGTCTGCAGGCCCCGCAATGCCGCGGGATCCCGATGAGGGGCGGAGGCGTCGTTGACTCCAAACAACTCGGATTGGGCCATGTAGTCGAGCGAGCGCAGCACGCGCTCCCGCCGCACCCCGGCGTCGGCGTTGGGAACGATCCGCGGCAGGATCGAGTAGTTCACCGCCACCCGGGCCATCCAGTCCGCGTAGCCGGGAGTCCGCTCGATGTGTACGCCGTCAGGCAGGAACTGGGTCGCGAGAGCTGCCTGCATACCGGCGATCCCGGCTTCGAGCAGACGCGGCGCGTTCTCCAGGAAGGGAAATCGCAACGCGGTGAAGACCAGGGCGTCGAGCTGCGAGATCCGCCAGTTCCCCGAAGCCGTCAGGCGCCTGCTCAGGAAGCCGGCCTGGTGCGCCATGGAGGCCAGCACGCGGCCGACAAACGCATCGTCGAACGCGGGGCTCTTGAGGAAAACCGGCAGCGCTCCTCCCCAGCCGCTATGCACGCTGCTGCCCAGCCGGATGCTGATATTCAAGGTGTTGTCGCCCGGACGGGTGCTCTCGGCCGACCGGTAGGGGTCCTCCCGGAGCCAGTCTTCGATGTAGGCCCGGGCGGCGCGGGCGAAAGTCTCGTCGCCGGTTGCGCGATAGGCGGCGGCCAGAGGCTCCAGGTGAAAGAACCGGTTCAATTGCGCCGGCCATTCCTGGTGGCGGATGTGCGATCCCGACCAGTCAATGTTCTTCAGGCCGACTTCGACCGGGGTTGTGCCGTAGAAAAAGACGGTGCCGCCGGCGATCTTTCTCGCCCTGCTTAGAACCTCGGGAGTGGCCGGCTGGATCTGCTGTCCCGGAAAATCCTTCAGCAGCCGCGCCCTTGCGGAGATGACGTTCCGGATATCGGCGCCCCAGCCCACGCCTCCTGCCGCAAGCAGAAAGAAACCGGCCAGCGCGATCGGTTGGGCTCTCATGACCGCGAATCTTACCATGCCGGGATGACACGGGACGGATGGCCTTCTCATCGAAGCCATGAGACTGAAACGTGAGGATAGATACAGCCGGTCGGTGCCCGGGTGTACAAGCCTTGATCCGCGAAACCGGAGCTTGCCCTCCTATTGTCGTGCTGTTTTGGTGTGAGTTGCCGGAAAAGGGGGAAGCGGCCGAATCGCTTCGGAAGAGCCAGGCACAGGGCTTGGAACGCATCCGGCGGCTCGCGCATCAGGATCTTGACAGGGCGTGCTATACTCAACCGCACCACTCCGGTTCGGCCACCCAATAGCCCCACTGGACGGGATTTCGGAACGTGTAGTCTTGAATCGAAGGTTTATAATTGCACATGAGGTCGTTAGGCATCCACCCGAGAAAGGGGTGACTCATGATCGACCTGATCATCATACGGGTTGTATTCGTGGCCGTCCTGGCCCTGGCGGCGTACTTCATCGGGCCTTTTTCCAATGAACAGGCATGGGTGAACGGTCTGATCGGGCTGGTGCTCGGTTTGGGCATTATTTTCTTTGAGATGCGCCTGAAGCAGGTGAGCCTGAAGCGCTTGATCGGGGCGGCTTTCGGCTCGGTGCTCGGCATTATCGGCGCTTTCCTCATGTCCACCGTGATCGAGCGCATTGGTCCGGGCAGCGGATCGGTCGCGATCCGGTTCACTCAACTGGCCATCCTGTTATGGATGACCTACATTGGGCTGGTGGTGGGCGCCAGCAAGGGAGACATGTTAAACCTTGCGGCGCTGGGCGGGGTTTTCGGCGGAGAGAAAACCGCCAAAAAGGCCTTTAAGATCCTGGACACCAGCGTGATCATCGACGGGCGGATCGCGGACATCGCGGAAACCGGCTTTCTGGACGGCGTGCTGGTGATCCCCCAGTTCGTGCTGCGCGAGCTGCAGCTGGTGGCCGACTCGGCCGATTCCATGAAGCGCAACCGCGGGCGGCGCGGGTTGGACATCCTGCAGCGCATTCAGAAGATGGTGCACCTGAACGTGCAGATTGTCGAAGACGATTTCCCGCATGTCCGCGATGTGGACATGAAGCTCATCGAGCTGGCCAAGATCTACGACTGCAAGATCGTCACCAACGATTTCAATTTGAACAAGGTGGCGCAGCTGCACGGGGTCGAGGTGCTGAACATCAACGAACTGGCCAACGCTCTGAAGCCCATCGTCCTGCCCGGCGAGACGATGCGCGTCTTCATCCTGAAAGAGGGTAAGGAGTACAACCAGGGTGTGGCCTACCTCGACGACGGCACCATGGTTGTGGTGGATAACGCCAAGAAGATGATTTCGAAGACCATCGACATCACCGTGACCAGCGTCCTGCAGACTACCGCGGGAAAGATGATCTTCGGGCGCTTCGACGACCGCATCCATTCCGTTTCGAGCGAGCGCCACGACCGGCCGCAGCGCAAGGCCGCGGCCGCCGAGGCGGTCACCGAACGGACTACGATAGAGTCCTAGATGAAAACCGCCGCCATCCTCCCCGCCGCCGGCCTGGGGACACGCATGGGCCGCGCCAGCGCGGAAAAGACCGGCACCAGCCGCAAGCAGTTCATGCTTCTGGAGGGTTCGCCGATTCTTGTGCACACGGTGCGCAAGTTTGCCTCCTGCGAACTGATCAGCGAGATCGTCGTGGCGCTGCGCCGCGAAGACATGGAGTGGGTCGGCGAACTTCTGCGCGGCAAGGGGCTGGCCACGCCCGTGCGGGTCGTGCAGGGGGGCGATTCGCGCCAGCAGTCCGTGGACAATGCCCTGGCGGCGCTGGACGATTCTTTCGATCTGGTGGCCGTGCACGACGCGGTGCGGCCGTTCGTGGAACTCGATACCATCCGCAAGACCATCTCGGAGGCGGCACGCACCGGCGCCGCCATCGTGGGGATTGTGCCAGTGGATACGGTCAAGCAGGTGACCAGCGGTTCCACCGGCCAGGTGAAGATCCGTTCGACCATACCGCGCGACAAGCTGGTGCTGGCCCAGACGCCGCAGGTCTTCCGTCTGGACCTGCTGCGCCAGGCCTTCCAGCGCGCCCGCGAGGACGGCTTCCACGGGACCGACGAAGCGAGTCTGGTGGAGCACCTCGAGCAGATCGAGGTCAGCGTCGTGCTGGGCAGCGATCGCAACATCAAGATCACCAAGCCCTCGGACATGGAACTGGCCCGCCTGTTCCTGGCCCAGGAGACGGCCCCGGTTTGAGCGGGTACCGGACCGGCACCGGGTGGGATACCCACCGCCTGGTTTCAGGACGCGCTTTGATTCTCGGCGGCGTGTCGATCCCGTCGGAACTGGGGCTGGAAGGCCATTCCGACGCGGACGTCCTTGCCCACGCGATCACCGACGCGATCCTCGGGGCGGCGGCGCTGGGGGATATCGGCGCGCATTTCCCCGACAGCGATCCCCGATGGAAAGGCGCGGGCAGCCTGGCGTTTCTGAAATATGCGGTGGAACTGGCTGCGGCCGGCGGGTTCCGGCTCCTTCAGGTGGACTCCACGGTCATCCTGGAACGGCCGAAGCTCAAGGAGTACCGGGACCCGATCCGCCGGAAACTGGCCGAGACGCTGGGCCTGCCGGTGGATTGCGTTTCCGTGAAGTTCAAAACCGCCGAAGGGTTGGGTCCGGTGGGCGAAGGCCGCTCGGCCGAAGCCCAGGCTGTGGCCACCCTGGTGAAGTGAGTCGCGAGCCGCTGGAAGAGCACGGCGGGTTCACACGTTCGCCCCAGCGATGAATCCGCCCGGCCGCCTCCCGGAAGTGGTCGTGCCGCCGGGAGGGCCAACCCTGGCCGCGAATCCGGGCAGCGGGCGTTGGAGCCTGCCGGGATCCTTGCGGACCGGGCCTGCGCACCCGGGGAATGCAGGGCTTATCACACAGTGGCGTCCGAACTGCTTCCAGATGTCCAGTGACCTCGCTTCAGATTCCGGAGGGCCGGAGCGAATGCCGGCTGGACGTGGAGGGCCGTCCGGTCAAACTCACCAACCTTCAGAAGGTTTTCTGGCCGGATACCGGTTTCACCAAGCGCGATCTGCTGCAATACTACGCCGACCTGGCTCCCGTGCTCCTGCCGCACCTGCGCGGACGGGCCATGGTCATGAAACGCTATCCGAACGGCATCGCCGGCACGCATTTCTTCATGAAGCGCGCGCCGGAAGCCAGGCCCGCCTGGATCGCCACCTGCACCATCGAGCATGCGTCCGGCAGCCGCATCGCCTTTCCCCTGGTTCAGGACCTGCCGTCCCTGCTGTGGATGGTGAACCTGGGCTGCATCGATCTGAATCCCTGGTATGCCCGCTGCGATGATGTGAGCCGGCCGGATTCCCTGCACTTCGACCTGGATCCCGTCCCGGACGCCGCTTTCTCCCAAGTACGGGAAGCGGCGCTTCTGGTTCGGGAGGCGCTGCGGCAGCGGGGTATGAATTCGTATCCGAAAACCACCGGGTCCCGCGGCCTTCACATCTATGTGCCGGTCGAGCGCGGCCCCCTGCAAAAAGAGGTGTGGATGCTGGCCCGGTCGATCGGGCGGGAACTGGCCGGCCGGCGCCCGGACCTCGTCACGGCGGAGTACCGCGTGGCGCGCCGGCCGCCGGGCAGGGTACTGGTCGACTACAACCAGAACGTCTGGGGACGCACCCTGGCATCGGTCTACTCGGTCCGGCCGAAACCCCTGGCCACGGTATCGGCTCCGCTCACCTGGGAAGAGGTGGAGCGAGGCGTGAGCCTGGAGGACTTCCGGCTCGATACGATGCGAGCCCGGGTCGAGTCGGTGGGCGATCTCTTCAAGCCGCTGCTGGCCAAAGGGGGACGCTGCCGGCTCAAAGGCAGCCGGGCGAAGCGCGCCGGCGGATGACGCGCGTTCCGGTCACCGGTTCCGGCCGGCCCGGCGCGCGCGGAGGAAGATCACCCGGGCGGCCGCCACCAGCAGCAGGCAGCCGCCCACAATCTTCAATTCAAACAGAGCAGGTGAAGCCGCCTCCGGAGGCGGCACCAGGGAGAGGACCAGAGCCAGCGCCGTCACGCCGAGGCCGGACAGTGCGCTGGTTGTGCGGGAATGCTTCCAGGCTGCCGCGAACATGTAGAGGTAGGGCACAAAAGTGGTGATCACCGTCATGTCCACGAGTACCTGGTAGGCGCCGCGCGCGCTCTCGCCCGCCTGCAGCGCCAGAAAGAAAACCGTGCAGGCAATGCCCTGGGTCAGGATCGCAACGTGGGGAGTGCGCCAGCGGGGATGCAGTCTGCCGAACGCGGCGGGAAGGTAGCGGTCCATGCCGATGGCGAACGGAATCCGGGCGCTGGCCCCCACCCAGGCGCTCAGTTGCCCGGCCGCTCCCAGGCCGATCAGGGCGGCCATCAGGGGGAGCAGCCACGGCGCCGCCAGAGTCTGGCCGGAAGCCCGGGCCACTTCCACCAGGCCGGTAAAAGGAGTGATCCGGCCGGCCGGCAGAGCCACCAGCATGGCCAGCGTCCCGCCGCTGTAGAAGAGGGCGATGGCGGCGCACGAAATCCACGCCGCGCGGGGCGAGGTCCGTTCCGGATTGCGGATCTCCCCGCCCATCACGGCGCCCAGTTCCAGGCCCGCGAAGGCGAAGGCGATCTGCGGCCAGAAATTCAGCTTGTCCAGGCTCCAGGCGGGCAGCAGGTCCAGTTCGGTGGCCGGGCCTGTCCGGATCCACACCAGCATGCCGGTGACGGCCAGC
Source organism: Bryobacterales bacterium (assembly GCA_020852755.1). GTDB lineage: Bacteria > Acidobacteriota > Terriglobia > Bryobacterales > Bryobacteraceae > JADZAF01. The sequence goes on along the minus strand of JADZAF010000277.1, from coordinate 36,107 downwards.
AGGGCGCCCACCGCGTAGGTGGAGATACCTCCGGCGTTGCCCGCCCACTTCCCCACCGAGACCCCGGCGAGGTTGGCCAGAAGAGTGATCCACAGCACGGCCAGGGAAGATGCTATCAGGGCCAGTGTGTCTTCCCGCCAGCCGAAGGCGTAGGCCACCATCCCCGCCCCCGCCAGCATCAGGTTGGGGAAGTAAAACAGGTTGCTGAGCCAGTAGCACCAGCCGCACAGGAAGCCGTGCCAGGGACCGAAGGCGCGCGCGGTCCAGCGGTAGATCCCGCCTTCTTCCGGACAGGCGGATGAGAGCCGGGCGACCGCCAGGGCCGAGGGCACGAAAAACAGGGCCGCAGCCGACAGCCAGAGGGTGATGGACCCGGCCCCCGTGTGGGCGGCCGCCGCCAGCCAGCGCACGCCGACGACGGCGGCGATATTGAAAAGAACCAGGTCGCGCAGGCCGACCTCGCGCCTCAGCCCGCTATCGCTGCCTGGCATGCGCGCCGCCGGCCGTTCCCGGCCCCTGGAGGAGATTCGGCAAGGCGACCCCGGGCCGGCGGGCCGACAAACTCCGCCGGGACCCCGGGGCCTGGACAGGAGAACGAAATGGCTCTGAACCTGTCATTCATTTGGACGGAGCGCCCGCTGTCCCGGTTTACCGCAACCTCTATAGCCAATACTGCCACTGGCCAGTCGTCAGGACCCAGGCGGACAGGCAGGCGTTGGTGGCCATGTGAGACAGAATACAGTCCGCCAGGTTCCGGGTGCGGACCAGCCACCAGTTGTACGCCAGGCCGGCAAGCAGGCCGACGTCCCAGTAGGAGCCGTGCTCGCTGGCGAACAGCAGGGCCGTGACCAGGAATGAAAAACGGGTCACCGTGCCCAGGGGCACCCGCTGGAAATCGGACCGCTGCACCCAGCGGATCAGCCAACCCCGCCAGAACAACTCCTCAATGACTGGCACCAGGGCCACGCAGCCCACGGTTCGGAACAGGATGAACATGAAATCGTTCTTCACCTGTGCCGGCAGCGAGCTGCGAGCGCTGCCGAACAGCGGGTTCTCGAACAGCCAGTGGGAACGATAGCCGGGCCAGATCTGGTCCGGCGCGATCCAGACGGCAAAAACAAGCGCTCCGAATGCCACGCTGCTCAACACGTTGCGGGCCCGGAGCGGAACCGTCTTGCGGGAAAACCAGAGAAGGACGGCGCCAGCCGCCAGCACCCGCAGAGGATACAGTTGGGGCGCTTCCAGGGTTCGCTCGAGCGCGAGCCAGGCGATGAACACCGCGAACGGCAACACGTAGGGCAACGCAGCCCGTGGTCCGGGCGCGGCGGTTTCCCTGGATTGCGGCTCCCTCACGGCAGTCTCGGCGCTCTCTGGATTCATTGCCAAGCGACGCTTTCTTCCATCCTGATCGGTTCCGGCTGAGGCGGCCTGTATGCAGGGTATAACGAGGGGAGCGAAAGACGAAAGGCCGGATGCACCCGATTCGGGGGTGGAAACCCCCGCGAACGATAGTTCTAAGCGTACTAAAACTTGCGACATCAAATCCGAGCACCGTGCTTCCCGTTTGTCCGGATTCTGAATGCATCTCACTGAAGAATGTAAAGATAACACTAAGTTAGAAGCCTGGAGCCGGCCAGGCCAGAGGGCGGCTTGAGCCGGCCGGTCCGGGCGCCGGACTCCCGAGCCTGCGGCAACACCGATCCGGGGTGGAAGTACCGGAACCCGCCACTAGTACTCGAATGCGTGCGACCCCCTAGGCGGCCTCCAGGGTTTCCCTTACTATGTATGAAGGCGTACGCGCCGCTAGACAAAAGTATTTTGGCGACCAGGTGAAAACAATGAAACGAACAGGTTCAAGTCTCTTGTTGCTCGGTGTTCTGCTTCTGGTGTTCTCTCTGACCTGCTCGGCCGGCACAATCGGTCCGACCCTGAGTGGCGGCGAAATGCTGTATGCGACCGGGGGAGAGGTGTGGGCGTACTTCGTGAGTGCGGTAGCCTCCTTTGACGCTCAAGTGTGGATGGAGAACGGCGGTTCCTGGGGGCCCTTCTTCCAGAACCATGGTACGGCGCCCGGCTTTGCATTCAGTTTGGGCACTCATTCGGCCGGCACCCCGCTGACCTTTGAGTTGCAGGTATCGACTCCCGAGCCGGACTGGTGGTGGTATACCGGACCCGGGTCGGGCAATTCGGATGGCGCGATTCATGCGGTCTACACCCGCTGGGTGGCAGACTCGGTGGTTCCCTACGACGGCTGGCTGGTCAGCTTTGAAGACTGGGGCTGGCCCGGCAGTGACGCGGATTACGAGGATCTGCAGTTCGTGGTCCGTGGTGCGGCCCCGATACCCGAGCCGGCATCGTTTGTGCTGCTCGGCGGTGGCCTGTTGGCGCTCGGGTTGCTCAGCCGGAAGCGTCGTTAAGCCGAGCGCGGCTGGATCTCAACCCGACAGAGCTTGTACGAGTTCTGCGGCTCGCTCGTAAAGCATAGCCGCGTCGTTACTACAGCCGAGAAACAACATTCCGCGGTCCTTCCAGAATCTGGCAAGGGCCGCGGATCTTGTTTGTGTGCCCGGCGCGACTCTTTTCCGCAGGCAGCTCTCCCGAACCGCCTCCATGGCCTCAACCATCCTGGGATGCTGAAAATCGCCCGGAACTCCAAGAGAAATCGATAGATCCGCTGGCCCCACCATCACGGCGTCCACACCGCACACGGACAGCAGCTCGTCACGCGCCTCCACCGCCCGCCGGGTTTCGATCTGCAGCACGACCAGGATGTTCGCGTTCATGTGCTCGATGATTTCGGAGAAACCGGCCCGCTCATAATCCACCTGCATCGCGGTCAGCCCGTAGCCGCGAACCCCCACGGGCGGGAACCTGGTCCAACTGACGGCTTCTTCCAACAGTTCGGGTGATTCGACCCGGGGGAAGATCACCCCTTGCGCGCCGCAATCCAGGGCGCGCGCCACGAGCGGGTAGTCGAGCGCGGCCACCCGCACGATCGGGCAGAGGCCGGCCATCAGCGAGGTCCTGCAAATGTCCTGCACGGTCTCCAGATCGAATCCGCCGTGCTCGGTGTCTATAAAGGCCCAGTGGAAGCCCGCGGCGGCGAACATCCGCGGGATCTCGGCGGAGCGCAACTGGCCGAGTCCGGTCCCCAGCTGCACTTCCCCCCGGGCGAGGGCGCATTTCACGAGATTGGGTTTCATAAGGGCGGACTGCTCAGACTACCACGAGTTGATGGTCGGGGCATTCCAGCCGCAGGTTATCGTAAAGCTGGTCGAGCAGGCCGCGTCCGTGCCGCGCCAGAAAGGGGAGGATGGAGTAGATGCGCTCCTGCAGGTGCTTGTGCGGATACAGCAGGTTGAAAAGGTAGGCCGCGTCCGCCTCTGCGCGGGCGCTGCGGTGCATGGCCTCCCGGGCGAGCTTGCGCTCGGTCTTCTCCAACTGGTACGCGATCTTCCGGCGGCTCTTTTCGAACGCGGCGGTCAGGCTCACGTCAAAGCCGGCCACCGCTTCCCGGAAGCGCTCCAGCGCCCGGTCCACGTCCGTCCGGGTCTCCCGGATGGCCTCCGCCAGCGAGGGTGGAGTGAGGCGGCGGGCCATCTTCTCCCGCAGCGTCTCCTCCCCATGGAAAAAATCTCCCAGGGTCAACCCGTACCGGTTCAGCAGCTTCTCGCTGCGCGCATCCAGCAGAGTGAAACTGCTCCGGTTGACCGAGACGGGCATGCGACCCAGGATGGCACGGTACAAGACTTCGGACTGAGCCAGGTACGCGAGTTCGGCCGGACCTCCGATGTAGGCCACGGTGGGAAGCATGGCATCCTGAATCACGGGCCGCAGCAGGGCGTTAGGGGAAAGGCGCTCGGCGCGGCCGGCCAGTTCCTCGGTCGAGTAGACGTGGTTGTTCCTCCGGTACTCCCGGCCGCTGCGCCGCAAGGTCAGCCTGCGGCCGTTCTCGAGAAGGAAAACGAAGGACGTGTCCTCCTCCACGTGGACCTGGCCATGGTAGCCGAGCTGCGTCAGCTCGCGGGTGCGCGCCAGGACGGCGCGGGTAAGCTCGGGGGCCTGGTGGAGCGCCGAGGCGATCGTGGGCGCGGCCAGCCGCCGCATTTCCGGGAGCATGGGGTCGACGAACAGAAGGTCGTAACCGGAAAGCAGCGAAGCGAGCAGGCGGCGGAAGGCTTCTCCAAAAGTGACCCCGGGCTGGTAGGCGCCCGCCACCAGCGTGCGGATCTCGTCGGAAAACGGCAGGCCGGCCATGGAACGGTGAAGTTCATCCACGGGACTGGCGACGATGGGCACTTCCCCCACCGGCCGTCCTCCGCTGTCCAACGGGGGAACCTGGAGCCGGGATGGCCGGTGCTCCGCGTCGAACGTCCAGCAGTGGTCGACCTCCGCGAAGTCGTGATCCTCCGTTGCCAGCCAGAATACCGGCACCGAAGGCAGGCCGGATTCCGTCAGCCGCCGCGCCAGGCGGGCGGCGGTCAGGGCTTTGTAAACCGTATAGGCCGGCCCGGAGAACAGCCCGGCCTGCTGCCCGGTCACCACCGCCAGCGTACCCGGCCGGGCCAGCATCCGCAGAGACTCGCTGCCCTGGTTGTGAGGGGTCAGGGCGCGCACCAGCGCCGCCCGCTGCTCGCCGGAGAAGACCACCTGCCGCGCCGCATCCCTGTAGGAATCCAGCTCATGGGGCGCATAGCCGTAATACGGCGCCACCTTGGGGTAGTCGTACAGGAAATCGGCGAACAGCCTTGTCGGGCTCGGCAGATCGGTGTGGCGTACGCAAGCGCTGTGCATCAAGGTCAAATCTAACAGATGATCCGGGACCTCCGGAGGATACGATTCCGTGCATGCCGAAACAGTCACCCTCCGGGCTCACGTTACAATAGAGGAAGGAAACCTGTCATCTCTGCCGGCCGGGAGGGACCGGCGCCCCGCTGCTGTCACCCCCTTCGAGGTTTCGCCTCTTGCTGCTGACATGGCCGCTTCCGGAAGCAATAAATCGCTAGTGAGAAAGCGCTTGCGGCTCGCCGGCGCACGCGGCCGCGCCTTTTTCGACCAGTCGCCGCTGAGCATCCTGGTGTTCGGCGCCGACGGCTACGCCATCGACGCCAACCCCGCCGCGGAACGCCTGTGGAAATCCAGCCGGGACAAACTGCGCGAGTACAACATCCTCCGGGACGCGCGACTCGAAAGCAAAGGTGTGTTGACACACATCCGAAGGGCGTTCGAAGGCGAACACACTGCGGCGCCTCCCGCCTTGCTCGATCGTCCGGACGCAGGCTCGGAAGCCCGTCCGGGCTGGTATGAGATCCAGGCCTACCCGGTACGCGACAGCCGCGGGACGGTGTGCGAAGTGGTGGTGACCTTCCAGGATGTCAGCGACCGCCGGCAGTCGGAGCAAGAGCGGGCAGGGCTTCTGGAGCGAGCCGAACAGGCCCGCGACAACGCCGAGGACGCCGGCAGCCGGCAGGCGTTCCTGGCTGAAGCCGGCGCCGTGCTGGTTTCTTCTCTGGATTACCAGACCACACTCGCCAGCGTGGCCAGGCTGGCCGTTCCCCGCATTGCCGACTGGTGCGCCGTGGACCTGCTGGAAGAGGACGGGTCGCTGCGCCGTCTGGCCGTGGCGCATGCCGATCAGGCGAAGAGCGACGTGGCCTGGGAGCTGAGCCACAGGTACCCCCCGGGGCCCGACGACGTGATACCGCGGGTTCTGCGTACGGGACGGCCCGAGACCGCGGCCGACATCTCCGAGGACATGCTGCGCCGGAGCGCACGGGATCCGGAGCACTTCCGGATGATTCAGGACCTGGGCCTCTGTTCGTACATGGTTCTGCCGCTGGTGGCGCGGGGCCGTATCCTCGGCGCCATCACCTTCGCCACGGCGGAATCCGGGCGGAGGTTCGGTCCGATCGATCTGAGCGTCGCCACGGACCTGGCGCACCGTGCGGCCATGGCGGTGGACAACGCGCGCCTCTACGGCAACGTCATGCGGGAGCGGGCCGCGGCCCAGGCCGCCCTCCAGGCGCTGGCCGAAAGCGAGGAGCGCTTCCGTTCCTTAAGCACCTGCTCTCCGGTCGGAAAGCTGATGGCGGATGTCGAGGGGCGCTGCACCTACACCAATCCGCGCTGCCAGTCGATCTGCGGTTTCGGCGAGCAGGAGGCCCTCGGGGACGGCTGGACGTGCTTCATTCATCCCGCCGACCGGGAGGCGGTGGTCGAAAGCTGGCGCCAGCTGGTGCGCACCGGCGGCGAGTTTTCGCGCCAGTTCCGCTTCCAGCGCCCGGACGGCAGTGTGCGGTGGGTGCATATGCGCTCGGCCCCTATGCTCTCCTCGAGGGGCGAGCCCATGGGTCACGCGGCCACTTTCGAGGACATTACCGAGAGCCGCCTCGCCGAGGAGGAATTGCGCCGTTACAACGAGGATCTGCAGCGCTTCGCCTACGTGGCCTCCCACGACCTGAAGGAGCCGTTGCGCATGGTCTCCACCTACACGCAGATGCTGGCCAAGCGCTACTCGGGACGGCTGGACGCGGACGCCGACGAGTTTATCGGCTTCGTGGTGGACGGCGTGAAGCGCATGCGGGCCCTCATCGACGACCTGCTGGCTTACTCCCGCCTGATCAACCAGAGAGGCGAGACGGCCGGTCCGGCCGACTGCGAAGCGGTTCTCGACTGGGTGCTCCTCAACCTGCAGGTGGCGATCGGGGAGAGCGGAGCCGAGATTGAGCGCGAGCCGCTGCCGGTGGTGCCGGTTGACCGCGTGCAGATCGGCCAGTTGCTGCAGAACCTGATCGGCAATGCCATCAAGTACCGCGGCAAGGAACCGCCTCGCATCCGCATTGGCGCGCGGCGCAACGGAGCGGAGTGGGTCTTCTCCGTCGCCGACAACGGCATCGGTATCGATCCTGCTTACTGGGAGCGGATCTTCGGGGTCTTCAAGAGACTGCACGGGAAGGAATACCCGGGAACCGGCATCGGGCTGGCGATCTGCAAGAAGATCGTGGAGAGCCACGGGGGCAGGATCTGGGTGGAGTCGCAGCCCGGGCGGGGCGCCACCTTCCGCTTCACCCTTCCGGCGCTCCGCGAGACTGTCGCGGACACGGCGGCGAAACCGTGACTGCGCGTCCGGAGAATCACCACTCGACCGTTTTGCCGATCTCCAGCGGCCACACCCGGGTTTCCTTGAGATCCTGAATGAGCAGCTCGAGCTGCTGCGGCCGGCCCGCCAGCGGCGGGAAAGTGCCGAAGTGCATCGGTACTACCTTGTTGGGCTTGAGCAGGCTGCAGGCCAGTGCCGCCTCGCGCGGGCTCATGGTGTACAGGTCGCCGATCGGCAGGAAGGCCAACTCCGGATGGTAGAGTTGCTGGATCAACTGCATGTCGGAGAAGACGTTGGTATCGCCGGCGAAGTACAGGCCGCGGCCGTCGGCGAAGCGCAGCACGTAGCCGCAGGCTTCCCCGCCATAGACGATCTTGCCTTCGTCCAGAATCCCGCAGCTATGCACCGCATGGGTCATCGTGACCGCGACGGGGCCGACCTGCTGGGTGCCGCCTTTGTTCATCGGCCGGGTGTCCTTGACGCCCTTGCTCTCCGCCCAGTGGCACAGTTCGTAGATTCCCACAACGGGGCAGGAGAACCGCTGGGCCAGGGGCACGGCGTCGTGTATGTGGTCGAAATGTCCGTGGGTGATCAGGATGGCGTCCAGCCGGTCGAAGCGGTGGTCCTTGGGATAGGAAGGGTTGCCCTCAGTCCAGGCATCCATCAGGAACACTTCGCCGGAAGGCAGACGGAACTGAAAGGTGGCGTGTCCGAGCCAGGTAATTTGCATATACGAGATATTCTCCTGACAACAAAAGATCTATGACGCAGGGCGCTTTCCATGTACAATAGGCGTGCCACCGCCGAAGACGGTCTCGATGCGCTTCACGCCGAACGACGCCACACAACGGCGCCATACAAAAAAGTGTAACGAACGCCAGAAGAAACGGGCACAGAAAAATCCCGACGAGCCGCTGAAACTCTCGCCGAAGGAACTCAACACGTCCAACTGTCCCCTGTGGGTTGTCGGCGTCGACCTCCGGGGCAACTTCCACCCAAAAGCGGGGACAGTGCGGGGCGCAAGGACAAGGCCGGCATTTGGGTTTACGGCCCGCCTGTTTGCCAGCGACGCCGCCGATAAGCTGCTCGTCCGCTGCGATCAATATCTGCCTTATGCATCTTCAAAACGCATCCGGCCGGTGAGCAGGGCGTGAATTTCGGGGTGTGCATCATCAATATCGGCAAGCGCACTGGCGAGAATCGGCGGCAAATCGCCACTGACCGGGATCGAGATCGCATTGTCGTAGTCCGTGAAGCATACAGGGTGCGACGGCTGGTCAGCGGGCGTGTCGCTAACGAATCCGACAGCCCCAGTGCCTCTGCCGATGCGAATTCCGTGCGATCTGCCATCAGGCCGGTCACAAACGAAATAGACTAAGGTTTGGTCACTCGCAACCAGCTTCATGACAATCTCCCGTTCGCAGTCGGCCGCTCCACTTCCGACTGCGCCTCAAAACGTCAGCCCGTTTACATCACCGGAATGCTCAACTTTCCCGCTTGAATAATCTGAACGACCTTCTCAAGCATGATGACCTTCACCACGTGCACGTCGCCATCCCGCCGCAAGAGGTGGGTCACACCCGGGTACTGCCGCTCATCAAGATTAGCCTCGGTGATCTCGCTAAGTTCGTAGCCCTTGAAGGTGTCGCTGACTTTACTCCAACAAACGCATACATCAATATCCCCAAAAGTCTTGGGGCTATCCCCTTCAACATCTGCGATCAGTCTATCCAAATTGTTCTTGAACTCTAGAGTCAGCTGTCGTGTTGAAAACTTCTTGTGTGTGCCCAAGGTGTACGGTGATACGCCCAAGGGGTTTTGATCGGATGCTACGTACCGTAGTCCCGGCTGATCTATTGGGCAGTCGAATTCTATCAGGCAGTCGTATGTCTTGCTTTGGCTAGTTGCATAGACTCGAATCCCTGAAAAAACGCCAAGAGTGGAGAGTTGATGAAATAGCCCAACGACATCCTGCTCCGTTAACGGAGTGCTGATGTAGGTAGTTGGCGGGATATGCAGAGGCGAATGACTGGCGTGTGTCCGAACGTTGAATTCCCAGTCCGAATGGTTCTTTTCGACTTGTCGCTGTTCAGGCGTGGGAGACTCACCGGGCGGTCGAAGTAGCTCACGTTGTTTGGCGAAGTACTGCACCACTCGGTCAGCAGTCCGTTGCGCCAACTCGAACGCCTCCACTTCAAGCGTCTTGCGCCCTTGGTCTGGCTTGGCATCGTCAAAGTGCATTATGACGAAGACGTTTCGACTAAACGTCTCATAGCGAGATGCACCGATCTCAAAGATATCAGCAAGCCTTTGCCGATTGACGGCCAGCATCAAGCCGGGGTACAGATAGTTGCGATTCTTCACGCCAGTCGCTATCTGGTTCAATTCTCCCCATACGCTACCTTGGTATGGCACAAACGCATAAAGGTATGGCGAATACGTCTTTAGCTCCTCTGCGAATTGTACCTGCTGGTCCGACGTTAACTCCTTCTTGATGCGTTCAGTATCCCAGACAAGGTATATACCGTCCTGTCGGAGTTTATCTGCCGGTGGAGCACTCTGTTCAGCATGGGTCTGGTAATACTTTGGAAGATCAAGAAAGCGGTATGCTGGGCTTCGTTTCACTTCATGCGGGTACAAGAACGAAGTGTCTACATCAGTGGTGGTCTTCCGACCGTCTTCTATGACATGTAGCTTTGTCTTTATTGGGCAAATTACGTCTCTGCCCAACGAAACCTGACCGACTGCAGTCCTAGTGCGTAGGATCACCCGCCATATCCAGGCACTTTGAGCTAATTTAGCGAGATTTTTGGGGCGAGTGCTGGGCGAAAACTGTACTTTGATATAAGTGCCCCTACCACGGCCGTCCAGGGGTGACGGATCGGTATCTTCGACCATCACCGCAGACTGGCTACGGTTACCCTCTGCCCACGAACGACCGTACCGCATTCGAGCCTTCACTAGTTCACCGTGCGACTGTTTCGAGTGGATGGTGATGTCGTCCGTACCGTATGCAAGGAACGTCAAGCCGACGCCCTTGTAGCCCCGGTACATGTTCTTGCGTTCTCGTTTTGATTTGCCAGCGCTCTTGAAGGATACGTTTGGTGCAAATGCACTCGTCACTTCATCGAACGACATGCCGATGCCGGTATCGAGAACACCAAGCCAGTTATCCGTCATGTTGACGGTTACTTCTATCGAATATGGGGCTGGTAAGCCCGTCAGTTTCGCGTCTTCGACGGCATCTACAGCATTTTGCAGTGCTTCGGCAGGAACGTCGTAATTGCTATGGTAGCTTTGCAGTATTCCTTCGATGGTTCGGCGTCGGAATTCGGCATCAGAGGTTCCGGTCACCCGGTCAAGCGGATCGACGGGCCAACGAACGCCAGCGGTCCTTTGAGGCACAGCAGCCTTCGGCGGGGGAGCGCTTTTCGTTTGAGCCGTGGTGGACTTTTCTGCCTTTTCTGCCATACAGATAGTGTAGTCGAACCCAAGTTGTTGGGCTATAACGTATTCGGCTCACCAAACCTTGAAGCCCCGGAGGGCGGCCATTTGGCCGTTCCTAAGACAAGGGCCGCATGGCAGAAATGCGGTGCGGCCCAGGTGTCTCTCACAAAAACCTGGTACAGCCGTACGTTGTTCAGCGGCGGCGGCCAAGGGTTGGCGCTCACCGAGGTCGGTACAGGCCTGGTGTGTTATTTACCTTACGGAACATTGCGGCCCGGATTGCCAACCGCCTGCTTTTGGCAGGAACACAGCCGCAAAGGCGATTGCCATAGTTTTGGTCACGTCGGCCGGAGTGGACGGCTGCCGGAGATCGCCGTGTGCAACGGCCTGACGGATGCGACGGATTGTTTCACCTTCTCGCATGACTGCGGCAAGTTCGGAAATGACAGCACGACGGCATTGCCGTCCCGCGAACCCGTAACACCGGCTTCAGCGCACGGGACAGTCGCCGCGAAAGAGCCGTGTCGGGGTGAGCTTCTGGGAAGTCAAGCCTTTCGTGAGGCTCTGAGCCATTTCGCCGGTCGAACCGTTTATGGCGGCGTCAAAGAGAATGATCCGCCACGGTGTGGGTTCGGCGGATGGCTTCAAAGCGAATCGCCACGAGGGGGTCGATTCTCGCATTTCCTGTTTAGCGCAACACGACGCCGCTGAGCTTGACCCGGAGTACGGGACTCCGTTCGCTTCCCCGGTGAGCCAAGGGTCGTGAACCTCTTGACGGTGCCGGTACCAGCGATCTGGAAAATACTATCAGTTTTTTCCATCGCCCAATGAGGAACTGCGGTTCACGGCGTGTGCAATACGTATACAACGACCAGTCCCGATTGCCCCGAGGCGCCCAATTCATCGCATTTAGTCGCCGCTGAACGGGGTTATTCCGGACCCGCGGCCCGCGCAGCGATCCCGGGGATCGTGATTGGCAACCGCCCGCGGGCGGGAATTTCCCCGAACAGGACCTTCACCGCCGCGATCTCCGAGGGCGGAACGGTGCTGAAGGTGGCCAGGTAAGCGGCCACGCCGGGAAAATGGCGGATCAGGTACGGGTTGCCGAGGGCGACCAACACCAACGGCTTGCCCGCGCCCAGGAGCCGCTCCATCAGCTTCGGAAACGAACCGGCCAGGGCGTTGTCGCCGCGATACGCCGCCACCGAGGCGAAAGCGGCCACCACGACCTTGCCGCAGCCGGAAGCAATGCCGGCCGCCGCTTCGATCTCGACCTCCGGAACCGAAGGGTCCAGGGTTGTCAGGGGGGCGGAAGGCAGCCGCTGCCGGATCTCTTTCGCCGCGGCTTCCCCCTGCGCCGACCGGCGGTTTTCGGTGAGGATGAAGAAGCAGGGATGGTCCTCGGCGCGGAGGGGGACGGCCGCCGCCTCGTTCTTCACCTGGGTGACCGCCCGTTCGGCGATCTCCTGGGCCTTCCTGCCGGCCTCCGGGGAATCCAGCACGTCGCCGAGCGTCTCGAGGTTCACCAGCCTGTGATGGTCGAGGCCGAGGCGCTCCTTGGCCCGCAGGATCTTCGCCACGCTCTCATCGATCCGCTTTACCGGAAGCCGGCCTTTGCGGACCGCCAGGGAAACGGCGTCGATCGCCGCTACCGGGTCGGGCGGCATCAGCAGGACATCCGCTCCGGCTTCCAGGGCCCGGACCGCGGCCTCGCCCGCGCCGAACTGCTTCACGATTCCGCCCATGTCCAGCGCGTCGGTGACGATCAGGCCGTCGAAGCCCATCTCCTTCCGCAGCACACCGGTGAGGATGGGCCGGGAGAGCGTGGCCGGGTCGCCGCCCGGATCCAGCGCCGGGACCGCGATGTGCGCGGTCATGATCGAATCCACGCCCTGTGCGATGGCGGCCCGGAACGGTGTGAATTCCACCTCTTCCAGCCGGGCGCGATCGCCCGGAATCACGGCCAGGTTCAGATGGGTGTCTGTCGCGGTATCGCCGTGCCCCGGGAAGTGCTTGGCCGTGGTCAGCACCGGCGCCCGGCGGCTCTCCTCCTGTACTCCGGCGATGAAGGCCCGGACGTGAGCGGACACCAGGGCAGGGTCTTCGCCGAAGCTGCGAATGTTGATGATTGGGTTGTCCGGGTTGTTGTTGACGTCGGCGACCGGAAAGAAGAGCCAGTGAACCCCGAGGGCCCGGGCCTCCTGCGCCGTGATCTTCCCGGCGTAACGTGTGGTCTCGGGGTCTTGGGTGGCGCCGAAAGCCATGGCGTGCGGGAACGGGGTGGTGTCGGCCACCCGCATGGAGGCGCCGCGCTCGAAATCGCCGGCCACGATCAGCGGGATCGGCGCCAGGCGCTGCGCGCGGTTGAGGAAGGCGGCCAGGGCGTAGGGTTCCGCCCGGCGGATCACGCGTCCCGCCGCCACATTCACCAGAACCAGGCCGCCCACGCATTCCTTTCGCACCAGGCGGGTGAATTCCTGGTATTCGCGCGAACGCCTGCTCTCGACCTGCCCCGAAACGGGTATCACCACCAATTGCGCAATCTTCCGGCGCAGGGTGAGGCCGTGCATCCAGCGGCTCGCCCGGCTTCCCGCACTCTCGGGAGCCGCGGGCGGCCTGGCCCGTGTGGTCTTGCTCCGCGACCGGGCGGGCGGCTGGCCTGGCGCGGCAGCGCCGGCCAGAATGATGGAGAACAAAATGAGCGCAAAACAGCGGCGGGTCAGAAAATGCCCGCGCTCTTCGCGCGGCCGGTTTCCTTCTGCGCTTTCGGCTGCTTTCGGGGTGTGTGGCGGTCCAGCAATTTGGTGACGGCCCTGATCAGGCATCTGACCTCGTTAGCGCTCTTCGCGATGACCACGTCCGCGCCCGTATTCCGTTCATCCAGTCCCAATGAATCCACAAAACCGGAAATCAGCACGACCGGCGTCGAGGGCCGGGCTTCCTTGATCCTCCGTGTCAGCTCCACGCCGCTCATGCGCGGCATCCGGTGGTCCGTCACCACCAGGTCGAAGTGCAGGCCGGAGAAGAGGCTCAACGCCTCCTCACCGCTCGTGGCGGTCGTCACTTCGTACTGCAATTCCTCCAGCACCGCGCGCCGGGCGGAGAGCCCGTTTCGGTTATCGTCCACAAGCAGAATCGCGGTCCGGTTCTGACGTCTAGCCTGAGCATTATTCATGGTGACCGAGCGAGGGTAACAGAGGCTCTCGAAACGTGTCAATCGGTTCGCATCGGCTTGCAGAATCGAAAGATCCTGCTCTTGACTCGGCGGACTCTTTTTGCTTTCCCTGCCGGACGGTCTCTACTCCACCTCGCGCGGCGCCGTGTAGCCGTTCTTGGCGATAATCGAGTACTTGATGGGCTTGCCCTTCTGGTCCACGATGCGCAGCTTCTCGTTGTTGGCCGGGTTCACCAGTTCCACTTTGATCTTGCGGAACTTGCCGTCCTTCACCTGGTTGGTGGGGTGATAGGTCAGCAGGTACTGGTTGCGCAGGGCTTGCGAGATCTGGCCGAAAATGCTCGGGAATTCGCCGTAGAAGCGGGGAAAGAAGGCGAAACCGCCGGTTTCCCGGGTGAAAGTACGCAACTGGTTGTCAGCCTGCAGGAAGTCCAGCCGGGAGATCGAGTCCATGTAGCCCCGGGCGTCATACCACTCGCGCAGGGCCTGCATCAGGCCGATGGCGTAGATCGGCACGCCGGCGTTCTGGAGAATCTTGCGGGTCTTGTCGAAGGTGATCTTGCTGAAGGTGTCCACCCCGGAGGAGATCAGCACGATGGCCTTGCGCCCCTCGATGTCGGACATGCGCTGGGCCACGTCGGTGATGGCATCGTACAGGTTGGACTCGGAAAAAGCCGCGATGCGCAGCCGTTGCATGGCCTCGTGCGCCTGGCGCTTGTCGGTGGAGAAATCGGACAGAATCTCGGGCCGCATGTCGTAGGCCACCACGGCGACGTAATCTTCCGGCTTCAGGGTCTCGAGGAAGCCGTAGGCGGCGGTCAGCGTCTGATACCAGGTCTCGCCCCAATAGTACTGAAAGAGATTACTGAACTCGATCACCAGGGCCACGGTCATGGGCGCTTCGCCCATGGTGAAATCGGCGATCTGCTGCGGAGCCTCGTCCTCCAGGATGCGGAAATTCCCTTTGGGAATGTTGGGGATGAAGTTGCCCTTGTTGTCCAGAACCGCGACATTGACTTCCACCACGCTGATGTCGCTTCGGAAGGTGGGCAGTTCCGCCGGGATATCGGTTTCCTTCTTCTTTCCCAGCCGGGATGGAATCTTGGTCTCTTCCTTTTCCGCCGCCTCGCCCTTGCGGCGCGGCCTGGCGACGGTTTCTCCCGCATCTCTCTTGGGCCCTTCCTGCCCGGTGAGGACAAGCACCGGGACGAACAGGATGGCAAGAAGCAATGCGCCCACAGCCCACTTGCGCATGGTGATACCTCTGACTTGACTATACCAGAGTGTTGGACGCGCCCGGCCGTTTCGCCGTTGCTTCCGGAGGTGTTACTGCACCCAGGGATCCCGGGGGGAATTGCGCTTGCGCATGTAAACTTCGAACTTGCGGCGCGCCCGGCGCACCCGCCAGGCGTGGTACTCCCTCTGGAAGTAGCCCAGGTCGATGCGGAAGAAGCGGCCTTTCAAGTAGATGTAGCCGAACAGCATTCCGCCCAGGTGAGCCACGTGGCTGACGCCGCTGCCCATCGACCCGAGGGAACTGAGGAAGGCGATAGCCCCGATGATCATCACGAAGTACTTCGCCTTGATCGGGAACAGAAAGCTGAACAACACCGTGCGATCGGGGTAGAGTACGCCGTAGGCCAGCAGCAGCCCGTAGATCGCGCCCGATGCGCCGATGGTGCTGGTGCTCATCACTCCGGCCAGGGAACTGACGATCACGTCACAGATGCCCGCCCCGATGCCGCAGAGAAAGTAGTAGTTGAGGAAACGCCGGGTGCCCCAGGTGTTCTCCAGATCTGCGCCGAACATCCACAGGGCCAGCATGTTGAACAGGATGTGGCCGAACCCCAGAGGGTCGTGCAGGAACATGTAGGTCGCCAGCTGCCAGACGGCGAAATGCTCCAGTACGGCGCGGGGCGTCAGCGCGAACATCTTGAACAGGGAACCGAGACCCATGCGGACGGCGAAGAAATACAGGACGAAGAGGGCGATATTGACGATCAGCAGCCACTTCACAGCGTAAGGGAAATAGCCCGAGCCGAAGCCGCCAAACCGGTACCGCGTTCCGTAGCGCATGGGAAGGCCCTGATTCCTTACCCGTAGCATAGCAGAAGGCGGAAGAGGCCAGATTTCGAAAAGGGGTGAGCCTGATTCAGCGCAGGCCGCGCGCGGAGGCGCCGCCCGGATTCTCCGCGGACGAGCTTTCCAAGGCGGCCTGGCTTTCCAGCACGACGCCGTAGCGGCTGAGGCGCCAGGCGCCGAACTGCAGCGCTCCGGCCAGCGCCAGCCACACCTGCCAGTGCGACAGCAGCCCGGCCTGGATGGCGAACTCCCGGGCCAGGCCCAGATCGGCGGCCAGGCGCCAGACCGCCAGGACGAAAGCCGCCAGCGCCGCGGGTGCGAGCAAGGCTCCGGCCGCCCAGGCCAGGCGGCGGTTCTTGCCGCCGGTCCGGCGCACCGCGGGCCCCCGGGCGAAGCGAATTCGGACCACCATGTCGACTACCACTTTATCAGCATTTGCGTTACAGTAGACCTTCAATACCATCGCCCCATCGAGAAGGAAAAGTCATGCGAAAAATCAAGACGGCTGTTATCGGCACCGGGTTTATGGGCAAGGTGCACACGGAGGGTATTCGCCGCCTGGGCAACGTCGAAATCGCGGGTGTGGCCGCCATTGACGAGCAGGAGGCCCGCAAGTTCTCCTCGGACACCGGAATCGAAAACGTGACCACCGACTACCAGGCGTTGCTGGCCGACCCCGGGATCGAAGCGGTGCACGTCTGCACGCCCAACGCCATGCACTTTCCCATGGCCATGGCCGCCATGGCGGCGGGCAAGCACGTGTTGTGCGAGAAGCCGCTGGCGATCTCCGTGGAAGAGGGCCGCAAGCTGGTGGAGACGGCGACGGAAAAGAAGCTGGCCAACTGCACCAATCACAACCTGCGCAGCTATCCCATGGTGCAGCAGGTGCGCCGCATGATCGAGGCCGGCGACCTGGGTGAGGTCCTGGTGGTGCAGGGCACCTACTCGCAGGACTGGCTGCTCTACGATACGGACTGGAACTGGCGCATCGATTCCAAGGAGGGCGGCCGCTCGCGCTGCATGGCCGACATCGGCTCGCACTGGTGCGACATGATCGAGCATGTCACCGGACTGCGTATCACTTCGGTCTGCGCCGACATCCAGACCTTCCACAAGACCCGCAAGAAGCCCAAGTTCGCGGTGGAAACCTTCACCGGCAAGTTCCTTTCGCCGGAGGATTACGATGAAGTCCCGATTGAGAGCGAGGACTTCGGCGCGGTGCTGCTCCGCCTGGGCGGCCGGGCCCGCGGCGCGTTCACGGCCAGCCAGGTCGCGGCCGGCAACAAGAACCGCCTGGAGATCGAGGTGTACGGCAGCAAGGCCTCGGCCCGCTGGAACCAGGAGAAGCCGGACGAGCTTTGGATCGGTCATCGCAACACCTTCAACCAAACCGTGGTGAAGGATCCCTCCCTGCTGACGGGCGATGCCAAGACCTTCGCCGATCTGCCGGGCGGCCACAGCGAAGGCTACGACGATTCGCAGAAGCAGAACTTCCGCCGCTTCTACAGGAAGGTGGCGGATCCGGAAGCGCCGGTCCAGTACCCGCAGTTCCTGGACGGCCTGCGCCAGCTGATGATCCTGGACGCGGTGCTGAAGAGTTCGGACACGCGGGCCTGGGTGGACGTGCCGGCCCTTTCGAGCGTCACGTCGGCATAGGCCGGAAGGACGGAGGGAAGAGCCGCGGCGCCTGCGGTCCGGCGTGGGCCGATCACCAGTCGGCCCGCGAGTTGACAGCCTGCCCCACGGTGCGGCGCGGGCGGCGCGGCAGCGGCAGGCCGGCAGCCTGCTCATCGGAAGCCGCTTTGCATTCCCGCATGCCATCCTGCATGCTGTGCATATGTCCTGGCCCAGCCGCAGACGCGTTCTTCAGGCCGGCCTGGTAAGCCTGGCCGATCTGCTTGTCGAGGGTCCGCTGTCCCGCGAGGCCCGGGCCGAGTCCCGGCGTGGGATCTTCGATGCCCATCTCCACACGCCCAGCGAGAACGGCGAACTGTTCCAATGGCACCAGATCACCAAGACGATGCCGGACTTCGTCGCCTACCTGGACAAGTGCGGCGTCCGGCGAGGCGTGATTTCCGCCGCCCGCAGCAACACCGCCCGGGAGCCCGACAGCTACCGGGCCGGCAACCGCGAAGTGGCCCGCTACGCGGAGCGCTGGCGGGGGCGCTTCCGCCCCAGCTGCGTCGTCACCCCGTTCCGCATCGAGGAAGCCCTGCGCGAGATCGAGGAGTGCGCCACCCAGTTGGGCTTCCTGTGGATCGGGGAGTTCTGCAACTACATGACCGGCTATCGCTACGATACGCCGGAGTGGAAGAGCGTGATGGAACTGGCCGCCCGTCTCAACCTGGTGGTCCAGATCCACACCAACACCGCGGAGATGCGCTTCCTGGCCGATACCTTCCCGTCCAACACGATTGTCTTCCCGCATTTCGGCGGCAACACCAAGGACATCTTCGAGCGCATCGCCATCGTGGCCGCTCACCCCAACACCCTGATTGACGTCTCCGGCTCGGGCATCGAGCGGGTGGGCATTCTGGAGCGCGCGGTGGGTGAGATCGGCGCCGACCGCGTGCTCTACGGCTCCGACTTCACGATCAACGAACCTTCGGCCGTCATTGCCCGGGTGCGCAACGCCTTCCTGACCGCCGCCGATCGCGAGAAGATCCTGTACGGCAACCTCGACCGCCTGCTGGCCAGGGCGGGGAGAAAATGAGATCCATGCGCATCCTTGCCTTGTTCGCTCTGGCGGCCGCCGCCGGAGCCGCGGAAGACACGCCGCAGACCCGCTATCTGCGCTGGATCGACGGAATCGCGCAGAAGCACCTCGACCAGCGCGCCTCGCGCATCGCCTCCGTCCGGACGGAAGCCGATGCCCGGCAGCGCCAGGAGTTCGTGCGCGCCACAATCCTGGAACTGATTGGCGGACTGCCGGACTACAGCGGTCCGCTGAACGCGCGGGTCACCGGGAGACTCGACCACGGCAGCTACGCCGTCGAGAAGATCGTTTTCGAAAGCCTGCCGCGAATCTACGTGACGGCGAACCTGTACCGTCCGGCGCAGTCCGGCCGCCATCCCGCCGTGCTGCTGCCGCTGGGCCACTGGGAGCAGGGCAAGCCAGCGGTCCAGGGGATCGCGGCCAACCTGGCGCTGAAGGGCTTTGTGGTGCTGGTCTACGACCCGCTGGGCCAGGGCGAGCGCCTGCAAAGCTACGATCCGCGGCTGAACGCTTCGCTGGCGGGCGGCTCGACCAGTCAGCACTTCATGGCCGGGGCCCAAAGCCTTCTGGCCGGCGAGAGTTTCGCGCGCTATCGCATCTGGGACGCCAGGCGGGCGCTCGATTACCTCGTCAGCCGGCCGGAGGTGGACGCGGAGCGCATCGGCTGTACCGGCTGTTCCGGCGGAGGCACGCTGACCACCTACATCGCGGCGCTGGACCCCCGCATCAAGGTGGCCGTCCCTTCCTGCTACATGAATTCCTTCCGCGTCCTGTTTTCCGGTCCGGTGGGCGATTCCGAACAGAGCCTTCCGAACTTCCTCTCGGCCGGATTGGACCAGGCGGATTATGTCGAGTTGTTCGCGCCCAAGCCGTGGCTGATCACCTCCACGCTGGGAGATTTTTTCACGCCGGAAGGCGCCCGCCAGGTTTACGAGGAGGCGCGCCGGTTCTACCGTATCTGGGGCGCCGAGGATAAGATCGGCTGGGTCGTCGGCCCGGGCGGCCACGGCACGCCGCTGGAAGTGCGCGAGGCCATGTACGCATGGATGATCCGCTGGCTAAAGGACGGCAAGGGCGACCCGCGCGAGCAGAGCGTCGAGACCAGCCCGGACTTCGAGCTGCTGGCTACGGATACCGGCCAGGTGGCCACCAGCCTCAAGGGGCGGGATATTTACGAGGTGATCCGGGAGAACCTGCAGGCCCGGCGGCGGGATTCCACGCGCGCCGAACTGGTGAAATTCATCCGGGAACTGGCCGCTCCGGCGGGTGACACGGCGCTCGCCCCCCGGGTTGTCTCGCGGGAGGTCGAAGCGGGCCTGATCACCGAGCGCATCCGTTTCGAGAGCGAGCCCGGGCTCGAGTTGGAAGCTTCCCTGTTGATCCCGCGCGTTGGAGGCCGGCAGCCCGCCGTGCTGGTGGTGGAAACCGGCGCCCCGGCGTCGCCCCTGGCCGTGCGGCTTGCCCGCCGGGGCAACGTGGTTCTGGCTTTGAATCCGCGCGACACGCCGCATCCATCCTCCTATCCGATGCTGGGCAACTGGCTGGCTGCCACACGCGCCTGGCTGGCCGGCCGCAACCTTCCGGGGATGCGCGCACATGACATCCGCCGGGGCCTAGACCTTCTGGCCGGACGCCCGGAGGTTGACGGCGCCCGGCTCAGCGGCGCGGCCCGGGGCGTGGCGGGGATCTGGCTGCTGCTTGCCTCCGCCATCGACCCGCGCCTGCGGGCGATCTGGATCGATCAGACCCCGGCCAGCCTGCGGTCCGCCTTCGACAACCCGCTGCACCGCAATTTGCATGAAGCCGTCATCCCCGGGTTTGCGCTGCGCTGGGATCTCGCGGACGTAGTGCTGGCGATCGCCCCGCGGCGCGTGATCTGGACCGATCCGACCGATTGGATGGGCGCGGTGCGGCCCTTGAAGGGAGATTATCGCTACCGGCCTTTCGAAGCGCCGGACGAGCCTTACGTCCGGGACCTGATGCGCTGAGGGTGTAACGCCGGCCCGGCTGCCGGAACCCTCCATTCCTGGATTGCCGCAGCCGGGTGAACCGCTCCGGGACTGCGGAGACTCCTTGCCAGGCTAGGCGATGCGGTCGCAGATCAGAACCCGCACCGGGCGGGCCAGGAGGTCGCCGGCTACCTTGCTGAAGGCACGCATGTACCAGGATTGCAGGTGCCGGTCCATCAAATCCTGCGATGCCCAGGTCTCGTAGGTGACGAAGCAACCCGGGTCGTCGACACTGACGTGCAGAGCGTAGTGCATGCAGCCCACTTCCTTGCGGGTGGGTTCCACCAGCATGAGCATCTGGCGCCTCAGCTCCTCTTCCTTGCCGGGCTTGGCGAAGGTCTCCACAACCATAGTCAACGGGGAGGTCTCGTTCATGGGATGCATTGAGTGTACACCGGAATACGGGTCAACTGTTAGGGAGATTCGCCTGGCGCAAATTTGATACCATCGGAGCTATAAGTCCCCGATCCTGAAGGAGAAACCATGAAAGACCTGACCCGTCGAGACTGCATCCAGAGTGCCGTAGCCGCCGCGCTGGGCGGGGCGGCCGTGGTTGGGGCATCGCCTGCCCAGGCGGCGCCCTCCCAGTCCGGCCGCGCCGGTTTTCAGCTCGCCGAGATTTTCGGCAACCCCAAGAGCAGCGACGTGAAGCTGGCGCGACAGCTGGGCGTAACCCATGTGATCGCGGGCATGGGGCTGGGACGGGTGCGCCGCGAGCAGTACGTAGAGACCGTCCAGTCGGTCAAGAGCGCTTTTGCCGAGGCCGGCATGACCGTGGTGGGGGTGGAGAGCCACCCGGTGCCCGCCGAGAAGATCAAGCTGGGCGTGGAAGGCCGCGACGAGGAGATCGAGAACTACAAGTGGGCCATCGAGGCCTTAAGCAAGGCCGGCATCAACATGATCTGCTACAACTTCATGGCCGGGCTGGGCTGGTCCCGCACGCGGGTCGACGTTCCCGAGCGCGGCGGCGCCCTCACCAGCGAGTTCGACATCGAGGCGGCCAAGGCGCAGGGGCTCACCCGCTGGGGCGAGGTCTCCGAGGAGAAGATGTGGGACAACATGAATTACTTCATCAAGGCCGTCATGCCCGTGGCCGACAGGTTCCAGGTGCGCATGGCGGGGCACCCGGACGACCCGCCGCTCTCCCCGCTGCGCGGCATCGCCCGCATCCTCACCAGCGCCCGGAATTACCGGCGCGTCTTTGACATGGCGCCCAGCCCCATGAACGGGGTCACTTTTTGCCAGGCCAACTTCAAGCTGATGGGCGAGGATATCTACGCCCTGGCGAAAGAGTGGACCTCCAAAAAGAAGATCTTCTTCGTGCATTTCCGGGATGTCGAGGGGACCCGGGAGAAGTTCCACGAGACCTTCCACGACAACGGCCCCACCGACATGGTGCGGATGCTCCAGATCTACAGCAAGTACGGTTTCAACGGCCCGATTCGCCCCGACCACGCTCCCACCATCGAGGGCGAGGCCAACGATCGGCCGGGCTACGCCATGGGAGGCAAGGTCCTGGCGTTCGGCTACATGAAGGGGATCATGGAAGCGTTGAAGCTGCCGTACGCCTGAGAAGCTCCGGCCGGGGCGCGATTGCCCCGGCCGGCTAGAAGACCAGTACTTTGCCCGCTCCGGCGGTCCAGGCGGTCAGTTCGTTCAGCGAGCTCCGGTGAGTTCCTTCAATCAGCGACTCGCACAGGATGCCCCGCGCGTCCATGCAGGTTCCGCAAACCCCTGCCTGCCGGGCCCCGGCCAGAAACCGCTGCAGCATGAACTCGATGTCGTGCATCCCCGGGGGTACTTGCTGCCCGCGCACGGCGCACCAGGCGCCATCGCCCATGAAGAACAGCTTGACCGTCATCTCGCCGTCGGCCGCCAGGGCCGTGGCCAGCCGCAGGGCGTTATAAGGACGCTCCGTGGCGTACGGCGCGTCGTTCACGACGATCAGATAATCCATGACAGTGCGATTGTGGCAGACCGGGCGCTTCCCTGCTACCGCACCGTGATGGTGAACTTCTCGCTGTCGGTCCGGTTGCCCTGTCCCGCGGCGGTGAGCGTGTACTCGGTGGTGCGGACGGGAAAGAGCTTGACGCAGTACCTTTCGGAGGGGCGCAGCGTCATCTTGACGGGGTCCAGGCGCACGGCGCTGGCGTTCGACACCCCGTAGCAGAGAACCAGCGGCTCTCCCCGCCGCAGTTCCTTGGAATTGAGCTCCACGAACAGGATGGAGGGGCCGGGCGGGGCCACCTTGACGGTCAGCTTCTCCGACTGCGTGGTGTTGTCGTTGCCTTCCGCGATCAAGGTGTAAGTGGTAGTGCGCTCCGGGGTGACGCTGATGCAGCGGTTGGGCGAGAGGCGCAGCGGCTCCACCGGCGGCTCCAGGCGCACGGACCGGGCGTTCTCCACTCCGTAACACAGCAGCGCGCTCTCCCCGCGGGCGACTTCGAAGCGGTTGGGATAGAACTGCACGATGCGCAGGGCCGTGCCGGCCGGGGCGGCCGGTTTCGCCGCGGGGGGCGGTTTTCTCACTGAAGGAGAGCGTTGGAGCGCCACGTAGGCCAGGTAGCCGGCGGCGAACAGCAGGGCCGCGCCCCAACTGACGATCAGGGTTCGTTTCATCGCAGCGAATCAACTCCTCGAGTTCCGGGCGACGCCGAAAAGGCGCAGGGCCAGGCGATTGAACAAGGCCGCCCTGCGCGGGTCCAGGAACATCCATTCGAGCAGCCCCAGCAGGGGCGGCGGCTGGAAGGCCGGGTCCTGCTCGCGCCGGCGCGCCACCAGCTGCACCAGCATCTCGCGCGGGCGCTCCCGCACCGCGTCGAGCATGGCCGTATCGTGCACGCAGGAGATGGTGCAATAGGGGGCGCACGGCTTCTGGGAATCGAATTCGCGCCGCAACTCCTCGGGCCCGTACTCCGCGAGTGGAATGGCAGGCCGGCCGCGGCGCTGCGAGCAGTAGTGCACCAGTCCGTCCTCGCAGATGTAGAGGAAGCGGCTGCCCGCCCGGCAGTGCCACTGGTTGGGCAGGCCCCGGGCGATGTTGCCTTGAAAGCGGTCGTAGTGGGCGAAGGAAAAGACCGAGCGCTCCAGCTTCACCAGTTCCTCGTAGATGGCCATCTGTTCGGGGCCGAGCGGCCAGGCCTGTCCGTGGTGGTCGTGGAGGATGCCCACCGTCGAGGTGAAGCCCAGCCGCCGGGCCCGCCGCGCGACCACCAGCGCGTCGGAGGGGTTGCGCACCGGACTGCCCAGCACGGTGTTTACGCTGACCGAGAATTCGGCGTATTTCGCCAGCCACTGGAGCTTGCGGTCCAGCACGCGCAGGCTCTTCTTAGACGTGCCGTCGGGCTCCAGGTTGTCGATGCTGATCTGCAGGTAGTCCAGGCCGGCCTTGTTGAAAGCGCGAATGCGATCGGGCGTGAGCAGGTAGCCGTTGGTGATCAGAGTGGCGACGGCGCCGCGCTGCCGGATGCGGCGGATAATCTGGTTCAGGCCGGGATGCAGGGCCGGCTCCCCGCCGCTGAGGGTGACGATGGTGACGCCCAGGTCGGCCAGGCGGTCGATGCGGCGCAGCATCTCCCCGGTGGGCACCGGCTGCGAGACGGAGTCGAATTCGTTGCAGTAGGTGCAAGCGAGGTTACAGCGCCGGACGGGGATCACCTGGGCCAGGATGGGGTGGCCGGTGGAGTGCATGGCCTTGGCGAAGAGACGCGCCTCCCTCAGCTTGCGGCCCGCCTTCCTGATCTTCCTGCGGAGCAGAACCTGTAGACTCACGCTCCTCCTAGCTTACCTGTTCCCGGGTAGCCGATGACCGGGTCTGAGGCTGTGGGAAAGCCGTCTGTCGCGCTGGAACTCCCCATCCGGCAGGCGATAATGGAACATCCATGCGCAAAACGTGGTGGCCTTACGGGGTGCTGCTGGCCGAGGTGACCGCCTTCTATGCGAAGGTGCTCTTTCTTCCGGGCCGCTACGCGATCCCGTGGGACCTGCGCTACTACCATCTCCCCATCGCGCAGTTCATGGCCCGAAGCTTTGAGCGCGGTGAACTGCCTTTGTGGGATCCGTACACTTACTGCGGCTTTCCCATCTACGCCAACCTGACGGCCGGCCTGTTCTACCCTCCCATGGTGCTCTCGATCCTGCTCAGCAACCTGGCGGGAGGCCGGAATCTGCTCTACTGGCTGGAGCTGCAGTTGATCGCCCACGTATTGCTGGCCGGAATTCTCGCCTACGGGCTGCTGCGGCGGCTCGGAACCGGCCGGGCGGCGGCGCTGGCGGGCGCGGCCGTTTACCAGTTGGGCGCCTTCTTCGCGTCCCAGAACCAGCACCTGGGCGCCGTCTCGGCAGCCGCCTGGCTGCCGCTGGCCTGGACCGGCGTCATGGCGCTGCGGCAGGGCTTCCGGTGGCGGAGAGTCGCGCTGCTGGCTTTCGCGCTGGGCATGAGCCTCCTGGCGGGATTCCCGGCGGTGACGGCGGTGGTCTACATTTCCACGTTCTTCGTGGCCTTGCTGGCTGGGGGGCGCCGGCTGCGGCTCGCGGGCGCCTGTGTCCTGGCCGCCGCGTGGTCGGGGTGGCTGGCGGCCGTGCAACTGCTTCCCACCCTGGAACTCACCCGGCGAAGCGTGGCGGCGCTGCGCAGCGAGTGGATGGAGGCGGGCGGCGGCGTCCCCGTGCAGGCCCTGATCTCTCTGCTGATCCCGAACTTCTGGGGCGCGCTGGACTTCGACGCCAACACCTACAAACTGCCCTGGAACCCCACCTTTCTTTACCTCTACTGCGGTCTCGGCGGTCTGGCCCTGGCGGCCTGGGCCTTGCTTCGAAGAGTGAAACACACTGGCCTTTTCGGCGCCATCACCCTGATCGCCGGATTGTGGATGCTGGGGGACAAAACGCCGGCCGGGCGCATCCTGTTTCCGCTGACGCCGGCGGCGCTGCGCGGTTCGCTCTACGCCGAGTTCGCCATGGCCGCCTTCACGCTCGGCATGGCCGTCCTGGCGGGGCTGGGAGCCGAGAGGCTGGCGCAGCGCCGGCGGCCGGTATGGAGCGCCGCGCTGGCTGCGGTGGTGGCGCTGGACCTGCTGGTTGCCGGAGCCGGGCGCAGGCTCAACACGGCTTCTCTCGCCGACGAGCCCGGCATCGCCTATGATCACTTCGATGCGCGGCGCGAAGTTCCCGAAACCGTGCGCCGGCTCGTCCACGTCACCTGGCCCCCCTCGCGGGTGGACGTGATGAACGGTTCCATCAACTGGCCGGGCGCCGCCCCGCTGTTCGAGGTGCCCAGCGCGAGCGGAAACGACCCCTTCGCCCTGGTGCGCCTGATGCAGGTGCGGCTCTCGTTCTGCGAAGGAGAGAACTGGGGGCGCTACTACCAGGTGGCCAGGCCCGAGTCGCGCGTGCTGGACCTGGTGAACGTGCGTTACCTGATCTCGAACGAAGGCCTGGACGGCCGGCTTCCATCGCCGAAATACCGCCGGGTGGCCGACCTGTACTACCAGCGGGTTTACGAGAACCTCGACGCCCTCCCGCGCTTCTTCGTCCCCGGGGAGACGCGAGCCGCAAGCGATCTCCAGGCCGCGCTGGAGGTGATCCGGGAGCCCGGCTTCGATCCCTGGCAGACCGCCGCGGTGGAAGGGCTTCCGGGCGGCCGCCAGGCGCCCGCGCGGCTGCTGCGCGTCCACGAATACTCCGCCCGCCGGGTGCGCCTGGAGGTGGAGGTTGCGGGTCCGGCTTTCCTGGCCAGCTCGGAGACGCACTATCCGGGCTGGCGGGCCTTCGTGGACGGGCGGGAAGAGAAGCTCTACTACACCAACGGCGCGTTTCGCGGCCTGCCGCTTGCCGCCGGCCGGCACCGGGTCGAGATGCGCTTTCAGCCGTCAATCCTGTGGCGCGGAGCGCTGCTCAGCCTGGCGGCCTGGAGCCTGCTGGCCCTCGCGCTTCTGCGTCAGCCCCGCCTGGGGGCCCTGCCTCCGAAATAGAGGCGCACCGCGGTTGCGCCCAGGATGGCTTCCTGAGCCGCCGTTTCCAGTCCCAGCAATTCCCGGAACAGCTTGAGGTGCTGCGCATAGGTTGATTTGGGCGTCCACAACTCGCACGGGAAGTCGCTGCCCCACACGCAGCGGTCCGGCGTGTACGCCGCGATAATCCGGCGGCAGGGTTCGTGCATGTCCCGAAAGGGGTACTGCTCGGCGCTGCCGGTGGGCAGGAAAGTGAGCTTGGCATGCGCGTTTGGGTAGCGGGCCAGGCGCAGCATCTCCTGCAAGGTCGCCTCCCGATCCCGGCCGGCCCGCAGGTTCAGACAGTGGTCGATGGTCACGCGCTGTTCGGGGAACCACTCCAGCATGTGGGCCAGCGCGCCGGCGTTGTTCAAGCTGACCAGCGCGTTGATCGTGATGCCCGCCGCCTGGCAGCCCTTCCACAAGGCCGCCACGCCCGGCGAGTCGATGCGGCCGTCCTTGCCCGGAATGCTGCGCATGGCGCGGATGCCGTACTGCTTCACCAGGCTTTGAATCAGAACCGGCGAGTGCGGGTCGTCGGGATTCAGGGTCACCACCCCGGCGGTCCAGCCCGGCTCGGCCTTGGCCGTGTCGCAGATCAGCCGGTTGTCAAACCCATAGAAGGTGGAAGTCTGGATCAGGCACGCGCCGGAAACGCCGTTCTCCTCCACCCTGCGCTTCAGGCTGGGCACCGAGCCGGAATCGCCGGGCGGCCGGTACGGTTTGGGAATCACCGGGTAGCGTTTCTCATCCGGCGAGTAGATGTGCGCGTGGGTATCGACGATCAGCATTTCCCCGAGAGCATACCATCCGGCCCGATCCGTTACCATACGGCGCCGCAACGGGAGCGGCTGTACCCCGGGCGCTCCGCGGCGTACAGGGTTTTGGGGAACAGCGCAGGTGGGAGTTGAACCGCTCGCCTCCCGGCCGCGGCTCGGAAACGGTCTTCCCCTGTTTCATCGCCTGTGGTGCGTACCAGGGTTCGACCGCCCCGCGCGGTAAGAGAGGGCGACATCGCGGTAGGCTAGAAAAGAAGAGACCTTCATGAACAACGGAGCGAGGTGCTGAGCATGGCCGGCGAAACGGTTCTGGTTCAAGCTGAGAGACTGGCCGGGTTCAGCCGGCGCATGGTGGAAGCCGCGGGGGTCGAGCCGGGCAAAGCCAAGCTGGTAGCCGACTGCCTGGTGCATGCCAATCTGCGGGGCGTGGACTCGCACGGCGTGCAGTTGCTGCCGGTCTACATCGAACGTATTGAAGCCGGGGAGGTGGACGCGCAGGCGGACGGGCACGTGGTTTCCGAGAACGGCGCCATCATGCTCTACGACGGCGAGAACGCCATCGGGCAGGTGGTGTCGGATGCCTGCTGCGTACACGCCATCCGGCTGGCGCGGCGGCACGGGCTGTCCATGGTGGTGGCGCGCGAATCGAACCACTTCGGCGCAGCCGCGTTCTGGGGCGAGCGTTTCTCGCGGGTCGGCATGATCGGAATCGTGATGTGCAATGCCTCGCCCATCGTTGCGCCCTGGCAGGGGAGGGAGCCGCGGCTGGCGACCAATCCCATCTGCGTGGCCGTGCCCGGCCCGTGGCTACTCGACATGGCGACCACCACGGTGGCGGCCAACAAGCTGTATAAACTGGCGGCCGCGGGCGAGAAGACCATTCCGGCCGGCTGGGCCATGGACAAGAACGGAGTGCCGACCACCAGCACCGAGGAGGCTCTGCGCGGCATGATGGCGCCGCTGGGAGGCTACAAGGGCAGCGGGCTGGAAGTGATGGTGGAGATCCTCTGCGCGGTGCTGGGCGGAGGGGCGATGAGCGTGGAGGTGGGCGGCATTCGCATGCATGACCGTCCGTCGCGAACCAGCCAGACCTTTATCGGCATCGACGTTGCGCGCTTCATGCCGGTCGAGGAATTCACGGCGCGGGTGGAAAAGCTGGTGGGGCTGTTAAAGTCCTCGGCTCCTGCCCAGGGCTACGACGAGGTGCTGGTGGCCGGCGATCCCGAGTGGCGCATGGAGGCCAGGCGGCGGAAAGAGGGCATTCCGATCGAGGCGGCCACCTGGCAGGACCTGCTGAATACTGCCGCGCGTCTGGCGGTGGAAGCGCCACCGGCACAGAAGAGCACGACGGCGTAGGGCGCGTCTGCCGCCCGGTCTTCTTCGGGGGCCCGCTGCGATTCGGAAGCGGCCGAGCCGGTTCTCAATCCGCTTTCCGCGGCCTTCCGAGCCACATCTCGTACAGCGGAACCAGCGTCATCGCCCCCAGCGAAAAGCCGATGGCCGCGCCGGAAGCCAGCATCAGGTATACAAATCCGGGAGAGTACTTCGCCAGAAACCGGGTTCCGAAGTCCACCAGCAGAGCCGCGAAGGGAAGCACCAGGATCACGATCTTCACCCGGTCCCGAATCCCGGTGAACGAAAACACGCCGCCCAGCACCAGGAAGATGAGTCCGATCGACTGAAGGTGCGTATGGGCCACGCGCGCCCATAGACTCACCGGCTCCCCGCGGTCGATCTGCGTGACGGCCATCACCTGCTCATAGGTGGTCAGCGGGGCAAAGCGCTGCAGTCCATTCGGGTTGTGGCAGCGCACGCAGTTGGCTTGCAGGATCGGACGGACCGCCGCCTGGTAATCCGGCTCGGCCGCTCCGTCCTGAATCCAGGAAAGGATCCGCTCCTTATCCCCGGACTTCGGCAGAAACTGCTGCATGCTCCCGCCGTTGATCTTGGCGGCCAGCTTGGTGTTGTCGCGGTTGCCGTAGAAGGCCCGCCGCAGATCGGAAGGCGACAGGCCGGGGGTGCCGTCAGTCAGGTTGTAAGTGAGATAGAGGTTGGCCAGCGCGACCAGGTATCCGATCGCCAGAATCACCAGGGTCAGGCTGATCACCACTTTGAGCGGGACGGGCAGCAGTTGCAGCTTGGGCATAGCGCCAATCGGTACGGCCTGGGACCGGAGCGCACCCCCGGCTGAAGCCGGTCCCTGGTGAAAGGGCCGGCTTCAGCCGGAGGAGTGCTGCTAGACCTTCTCGGGCTTGGGCGTCTTTGCGGTGCTCTTGGGGAGTTCGGGCGGCTTGATGAATTCCGCCGGAACCTCACCGGTGAGCGCCTTCAGGAAAGCGACAATCGAGTTGACGTCCTCGGCAGTCAGCTCCCGGCCCAACTGGTGTTCGGCCATGTCCTTGACGGCTTCGTCCAGGCTCTTTATGGAGCCGTTGTGATAGTAGGGCGCCGTCATCTCGATGTTGCGCAGAGCCGGGACCTTGAACATCATCCTGTCCGCATCCTGCTTGGTCACGGAGAATCGCCCCTCGTCGCCGGTCTGTTCCGCCGGCTTGACCAGCCCGAGCTTCTGGAACATCGAGCCGCCCATGTATACGCCGCTGTGGCAGGTCTGGCAGCCCACCTCCAGGTACTTGTTCAAACCGGCCTTCTCCTCATCGGTCAGGGCGGCCTGGTCCCCGGTCAGGAACTTGTCCCAGCGGGAGGGAGTCAACAGCCTGCGCTCGAAAGCGCCGATGGCTTTGCCGACGTTGTCGTAATTCAGGGGGTCTTTTTCGCCGGGGAAGGCTTTCTGAAACGCCTGCACGTATTCCGGCATGGATCTCAGTACCGCCAGCACCCTCTTGGGCTCGGGCATGGCCATCTCGACCGGGTTGAGGATGGGGCCCTTAGCCTGTTCCTCCACGGTGGGCGCCCGTCCATCCCAGAACTGGGTGAAATGCCCGGCCGCGTTGTAAACGGTCGGCGAGTTCCGGCTGCCTCGCTGGCCCTTGTGGCCGGGAGAGGTCGGCTCGTTGTCGACCCCGTACTTGTCCAGCTGGTGGCAGGTGTTGCAGGAGATGTCGTGACCCTTCGAGAGCCGGGGCTCGAAGTAGAGCATGCGGCCGAGGCTCACCTTCTCCTCGGTGATGGGGTTGTCCGCCGACTCCACCGCCGACGGAAGGGGCTTGAACGCCGCCAGCCTGGCAGCGTCGACTTCCACTTTCTTGGGTGCGGTTGTGCAAGCCGTGGTCCCGAGAAACACGGCGCACCCGATCAACAGCGCTGTCGCTTGGTTCTTTCTCATAGCCTGGGCCTCCGGATAACTCTTTTAGGATACGAATCTCCTATATGGAATACAACCGATTCCTGCAGCCGCTGCACTTGCGCCGCGCCCCGCCGCGGGAGCATGCTTCGGATATGCAACGGGTGGCGTGGCTCATGCTGCTGGCCGGCGCACTGTACGCCCAGGCGCCGGGAGCGGATCAACGGACGGCAAAGGAAGAGTTGGCGGCGGCGCGAGAGTGGACCGGGGCCAGGCTGTTGGGCAAGCCCGCAAAGGGATCGGCGGCGCCCCACATGCTGATCTACAGCCGTTCGAGTTCAATTCACCGCAATGGCATCGGAGGGCGAAAGTTCCTGATCGCCGGGCGCACCTTCGACCACGGGATCAACATGCCGTTTCCGGGTGAGATCCGGGTGCGGCTTCCGGAGCCGGCCGTGCGGTTCGAGGCGGTGGTAGGAGTGGACAGCAACGATCTGGGCTATTACTCCAACACGGGACGGGGCGGCGTGGTCGCCTCGGTGGAGGCCGGTGGCAAGGAACTGTTCCGCAGCCCCCAGATGCGGGAGGGCATGCCGGGCATCGAGGTCAAAGCCGAATTGGGCGGGGCCACGGAATTCGGGCTGAAACTGGAGCCTTCGGGACCCAAAGGCTTGACCCACCAGGCTGCCTGGGACCAGGCGGACTGGGCGGAG
Source organism: Bryobacterales bacterium (assembly GCA_020852755.1). Taxonomy (GTDB): domain Bacteria; phylum Acidobacteriota; class Terriglobia; order Bryobacterales; family Bryobacteraceae; genus JADZAF01. The sequence continues at coordinate 4,853 of JADZAF010000277.1, read as the reverse complement.
GCGCGCGTCACCCTGGCCGGGGGCCGCACCCTCCGGATCGCGGACCTGCCGGTAGGCCCGCTGGCCGAGCCCTATTCTTCCGAACTGCCCTTTTCTTTCCGGTACGGAGGGCGGCCCTCTTCCGAGTTGTTGAAGACGTGGCGGTTCAGGCGCCAATCGCGCGCCCTGGACCGCGGCCGGGTGGAGCACGTTCTCTCCTGGACGGATCCCGGCAGCGCCCTGGAAGCGCGCGTGGTGGCGGTGGCCTACGGCGATTTCCCGGTGGTGGAGTGGACCCTGCATTTCCGCAACACAGGCACGGCCGATACTCCCATCCTGGAAGACATACAGGCCATCGATAGCCGGTTCGAACGCAACCGGGACGGCGAGTTCCTGCTTCACCACGCCCGGGGCAGCCCCAACTCGCCCACCGATTACCAGCCCCTGGAGAGCGTTCTGCCGGCCAAGGCCGTGAAACGCATTGCCACCACGGGCGGACGGCCCACCGACAGCGACCTGTGTTACTTCAACATCGAATGGCCCGGCCAGGGAGTGATCGTCGCACTGGGGTGGCCGGGACAGTGGTCCGCCCGTTTCACCCGAGACGAAGGGACCGGGCTGACCGTTCGCGCCGGGCAGGAACTGACCCGCTTCAAGCTGCTGCCCGGCGAGGAGGTGCGCGGGCCGCTGGTGGCCCTTTTGTTCTGGAAGGGCGATTGGATCTGGGGGCAGAACGTCTGGCGCCGCTGGATGGTGGCCCACAACCTGCCGCGGCCGGGCGGCACGCTGCCCCCGCCCCAACTGGCCTCCGGAAGCAACCGCTACACCATCGAGATGCAGGAGGCCAACGAGCAGAACCAGAAGGAGTTCCTGGAACGCTACCTGTCGCAGGGCCTCAAGCTGGATTACTGGTGGATGGATGCGGGATGGTATCCGTTCAAGACCGGCTGGTGGAACACGGGGAGCTGGTTCCCCGATACGGCCCGCTTTCCCTCCGGTTTCCGTCCCATTGCGGACCTGGCCCATTCCAAAGGCGTCAAGCTGATCGTCTGGTTTGAACCGGAGCGGGTCCACCCGGGGACGTGGCTGTACGAGACTCATCCGGAGTGGCTGCTGGGCAGTAAGGGGCGGGACAAGCTGCTCTATCTGGGCAACCCCGACGCGCGCCAGTGGCTGGCCGAACACGTGAGCGGGCTGCTGGAGAAGCAGGGCATCGACCTCTACCGCCAGGACTTCAACTTCCCTCCGCTGGAGATCTGGCGGGCCAACGACGCGGAGGACCGCCAGGGGATCACCGAGATCAGGCACGTGACCGGATACCTGGCGTATTGGGACGAGTTGCGGCGGCGCTTTCCAAACCTGCTGATCGATACCTGCGCCTCGGGCGGCCGCCGGAACGACCTGGAGACCCTGCGGCGGGCCGTGCCGCTGTGGCGCAGCGATCACGCCTACGAGCCGCTGGCCATGCAGCAGCTCACTTACGGAATCGCGCACTGGATTCCGTACTTCGGCACGGCCATCAACTCCAGCGATCCGTACATCTTCTGGAGCCAGGCCACGCCCGCCACCTCGGTGGGACCGGAACCGCAGCGGGTGGATCCCGCCCTGATGCGCCTGCTGGGCCAATGGCGGCAGGTGGCGGACAACTTCTACGGCGACTTCTACCCGCTGACCCCTTACGTGACGGATAGCAGTGCCTGGATGGCCTGGCAGTTCGACCGCCCCGGCAAGGGGCAGGGGATGGTGCAGGCCTTTCGCCGTCCCGGCAGCCCCTTCGAGTCGGCCCGCTTCCGGCTGCGCGGGCTGGACCGGGGGGCTCGCTACACCGTAGAAAACGTGAACGGCGGCGCGGCGGCCACACTGACCGGGCGCGAGCTGGCGGAAGCGGGGCTGCCGGTGCATATCGAGACTTCTCCGGGAGCGGCGGTCATGGTGTACCGCAGGATACGCTGAGAACGCACTCGACATCGGCATCCGAATGGCTTAAGCTCACTGTCGGGGAGGACTGTCATGCCCTGGCTCGAGCAAATCCTGCTGCCCGTTGACTTCTCCGACCGTTCGCTGGGCGCCGCCCGCTATGCGGCCGCGGTCGCGCGGCATTGCGGTTCGTCGATCACCCTGCTGCATGTGCTGCAGCCCCCGCATTACGAGTTCGCCGCCCTGGAGGTGGGCGGGCCGATGTTGAGCGAACTGTTCGCCAATCGCAGCCTCCAGGTGCAGCAGCAGCTGGACTCTTTCCTGGCTGAAGAACTGGCGGGCCTGCGAGTGGAGCGGGTCCTGACCGAGGGCGACCCGGCCCGCAGGATCGTGGAATACGCGCACGACAAGCGCATCGACATGATCTTCGTGCCGACTCACGGTTACGGTCCGTTCCGCCGCTTCATCCTGGGCTCGGTGACCGCCAAGGTGCTGCATGACGCCGATTGTCCGGTCTGGACCGGGGTGCACCTGGAGCAGGCTCCGCCGGTCCCATCGATTCCGTTCAGGGAAGTGCTGTGTGCCATCGACCTCGGGCCGCAAAGCTGCAAGGTCTTGCACTGGGCGGCCCGGGCCGCCGCCGAACTCAAAGCCCGGCTGACGGTGGTGCACGCCGCTCCCTGTCTGAAGATTCAGGAACAGGGCGCCGGCGATGCCCTGCGCCAGTCGCTGCACGAGCAAGCGATGCAGGAGATCGAGCGCCTGGGCGCCGAACTGCCGGCGGACCGCCAGATCCTGGTCGAGAGCGGAGATCCGCCGGCGGTGGTGCGCCGGGTAGCCGAGAAGCTGCACGCCGGTGTGCTGGTGATCGGCCGCGGTTCGGCGGCGGGCGTCTTTGGGCGTCTGCGCACAAACGCATACGCGATTATCCGGGAGTCCCCCTGCCCGGTGGTGAGCGTGTAGGGGGACCCAGGGTCCCCCTTTGCGCCGCCGCGGACCCGGCTCCGCGGGGCCATCGTTGCGGCGCGCGGTTCCGGCGTGCCGCGTATCCCCACTCGTAAGGACATCACCGCCAAAATTCACTGGATCGTTACCGGACGTTCACCGGTTTGTAACAGCCTTCCCGCTACATTCGAAATTCGGAGCTATGAGAACAATTCTGATTTTCAGTTTGCTGCTCGGCCTGGCGGGCGGGCTTCCGGTCGCCTGGGGCCAGACCGGCGAGGCACGGATTACCGGTACCGTAACCGATTCGAATGGAGCCGTTATCCCCGGCGCCAGGCTGACGGTGAAGAACCAGAAGACGGGCGTCAGCCGTGACGCGGCGGCCAGCGACCAGGGTCGCTACATCATCACCAACCTGCCGCCGTCGCAGTACAGCGTGACCGCCGGCTTCGACGGGCTGGGCCCGTCCGAGTACCGGGACATCGCTCTCACCGCCGGCCAGGAGCGGACGCTCGACATCGTCCTGCAGCCGGCCGCCTTGCAGCAGGAAGTCACCGTCTCGGGCGGTGAACTCGTGGTCATCGATACCAGTTCCGCGCGCGTCGGCGCCAACATCAACCAGCGTGAAGTGGCGACCCTGCCGCTGAACGGACGCCAGCTCTCGCAGTTGTATCTCGCGGCGCCCGGCGCGCTGACCGCCGGCGGCGGCAGCTACGACAATATCCGCTTCAGCGGCCGCGCCAACCAGCAGAACGCGATCCGCTTTGACGGCATCGAAGCCTCTTCCATCGTGGACTCCTCACCGGGGAACCTGAACGGCGAGACTTCCACCGGGTTCCGGCTGCAGTCCAGCCTGGAGAACGTGCAGGAGTTCCGGGTGGAATCGAGCAACTATCCGGCCGAGTTCGGGACCGGATCGGCGGGACAGATCAGCGTGGTTACCAAGTCGGGCGCCAACGAATTCCACGGGTCGCTGTTTGAATATGTCCGCAACGACAAGATGGACGCCCGCAATTTCTTCGACGGCGCAACCAAGTCCCCGCTGCGGCTCAACCAGTTCGGGGCTTCCCTGGGCGGCCCCATCCGGAAGGACAGGCTGTTCTTCTTCGCCAGTTACGAAGGCTTGCGGCAGCGCGCCTCGCAGAACATCGTGGAGGCGGTGCCCAGCCCGGCGGCCAAAGCCCGCGCCGTTCCTTCCATACGGCCCCTGCTGGATGCCTACCCTGCCGGGGTGGCGACTTCGAATCCGGACCTGGACGTGGCCCGCCTGACAGCCGGCGCGCCGATCGACGAGAATTACGGCAGCGTCCGACTGGACTACCGGATCAACGACCGCTACTCGATCGTGGCACGCTATTTCCGCGACCAGGGCGAGCTGATCCTGCCGCTCAACGTGACCGGCAACTACGCGCGCACCACCGCCGTGCCCCAGAACGGCATGGTGGCCTTGCAGCAGATCCTGAGTTCCACGGTAATCAACGAGACCAAGGTCGGCTTCAACGGTTCGAAGACCCGCTTCAACGGCGTGGCGCCCGGCGTCAACGGCATCGACCTGTCCGCGGTCTCCGTGGATTTCACCGGAACCGCCGTGATCTCGGGCGTGGGAGGGCAGGGCGCCTCCGCCGGCGCGGCCCGCATCGGAGGGCTGGTGCGCTCCAGCAGCGCGCAGAACGGGCGCGCGGTGCCTTATACCAATTACACGGTTACGCTGTCGGACCAGTTGAGCTGGGTCAAGGGCAGCCACACCATCAAGTTCGGCGGCGAAGTGCGGCCCATACGCATGTACACGGACCGCCTGGGCGGCGCCACCTACACTTTTTCGAACATCGAGAGCCTGCTGGCCAACCGGCCGTCCAGCGTGCAGGTGATCGGAGACGTGAGCGCCCCCAACCCGCTGCACGGAGGCGCCACCGGCAACCGCTTTCTGAAGCAGACCTATTACATCGGCTACGCGCAGGACGAGTGGAAGATCCGGCCGAACCTGACCATGAACTACGGCCTGCGCTACGAGT
>JADZAF010000276.1 GCA_020852755.1 Bryobacterales bacterium | reverse complement strand
CCTTCCTCGAGCGCGAAGCGTAGCCATTTCGTCCACCGGCTCCAGCGTACGGCCGATACCGTAAGGAAGGCACAAGGCCCGCGCAAGGATTTCATAAGGTGGACCTAAGGAATTCGTAAAGATCGACCTGGAGATGGGAGTGGAGACCTACAATATGGACGATGCTCCTCTCGGGCAAGCCCGTGTGGTCGCTTTGCATCCGGTTGATGGGCGCCCTGGTGATGGTTGCCGCCGTCACCGGCGCGTGCCTGCATCTGCCCGTGAATCCCACAACGACAGGTTTTGCCTACCTGGTGGCGGTCCTGCTCATTGCGACCGTCTGGGGAATCACGGAGGCCGTCGTCGCGTCCGCGGTTGGACTGCTCTGCTTCAACTTCTTCTTTCTCCCTCCCGTAAAGACGTTCTCCGTTGCCGATCCTCAAAACTGGGTGGCTCTGTTTGCCTTCCTTGCGACCGCCATTGTCGCCAGCGAGTTGTCGGCGAGGGCGAAACGCCAGACGCACGCGGCACTGGCCAGGCAGCGCGAGTTGGAGCGCTTGCACTCTCTGGGACGCGGGATCCTGCTGGACCAGGGCGGCGCATCGCTTCCACAGCGCCTCGCCCAGTTCGTCGCGGAGTCTTTCGAGTTCCCCGCCGTCGCTCTGTACGATGTGGCCTCCGAACGGGAGTACAAAGCTGGGCCTCAGGATCTCACGATCCCGGACAGCGCCATCACGGCCGCCCTGTCCGGCGACATCGTCGCGCGGACGGACGATCTGAGTTCCCGGTTCGCGCTGATCCGGCTGGGCGGGAAGCCGGCGGGTCTGCTGGCGCTTCGCGGCGAGGTCAGTGACACGACGGTCGATGCGATTTCCAATCTGGTTGCCATCGGCCTGGAGCGGGCGCGGACCCAGGAGGCCGAGAACCGCGCGCAAGCGGCGCGCCAGAGCGAGGAACTGAAATCCACCCTTCTCGACGCCATCGCCCACGAATTCAAGACGCCCCTTACCTCCATCAAAGCGGCCACGTCCAGTCTACTGGCCTCGACCCAGTTGCCTTCGGAACAGAGAGAACTCCTGAGCATCGTCGACGAAGAAGCGGACCGGCTCGACAACCTGGTGAGCGACGCCATTCAGATGTCGCGGATAGAGGGCGGCAAGTTCAAGGTGAACCGGTGCCAAGTCAGCGTCCATGACGTGATTGAAACCGTCATCCGTCAGATGCGGCCCCGCCTGGATGACCGGCCGGTTGAAGTCCAGGTCGCCTCCTGCCTGGCCACCGCCTTCTTCGACCCCAATCTCATCCAACTTGCGCTTCGTGAGCTGATCGACAACGCAAACAAGTACTCGCCCGCCTCCTCTGCCATTCGGGTAGGTGCCGATTTTCATGAAGGGAACCTGAGGTTCTGGGTCGCCGACGCCGGCCCGGGTATCGCATCGCGCGAAAGCCGGCGGGTCTTCGAGAGGTTCTATCGTGCCAAATCAACCCGGGACGGCGTGCCGGGATCGGGACTGGGGCTCTCGGTGGTTCTGGACATCGCGAAAGCTCACGGTGGAGATGCCTCGGCCGTAACAGAACCGGCGGGGGGCTCGCGAGTGGAGATTTCGATTCCGGGGATACAGGACGATTCGGATGAATGCATCGACAATCCTCGTGGTTGACGACGAGCCGCAGATCCGGCGGGTGATGAGAACCACACTGACCGGGAAGGGGTATGAGGTCCATGACGCGCGATCCGGCGAGGAAGCTCTCGAGCGCCTGCGGGAGCGGCACCTTGACCTGATCCTGCTCGACATCAATATGCCCGGTATGGGCGGCCTGGCAGCCTGCCGCGAGATTCGGACTGTGTCGGATGCCGCTATCATCATGCTCACGGTTCGCGACGCGGAAGAGGATAAGATCGCCGCGCTGGATGCGGGCGCCGACGACTATGTCACAAAACCTTTCAGCATGCCGGAACTCCTCGCCCGTATCCGGGCCGCACTTCGTCGTGTGCCCACGGACCTGCGCGAAACCGTCATCGCCGGAGACATTGAAATCCACGCTGCCGAGAGGCGGGTGATAGTCCGCGGCCAGGCGGTTCGGCTGACGCCGAAAGAGTTCGACCTCCTTCTCTATCTGGCGGGCACGCCCAACGTGCCCATCCCGCACGCAAGGCTGCTTCAGGCGGTCTGGGGACCGGACTACGGGGACCAGGTGGAGTATCTGCGAACCTTTATCAACCAGTTGCGGAAGAAACTCGAAGCGGATCCCGCGCACCCGCGGCACATCCTCACGGAACCCTGGGTCGGCTATCGGTTTCAGACCGGCTTCGGCCAATGATCCTGGCCGGCCCGCTTGGAAGATCCGTCTTTCTCCGGGCGGCCTCGAATTCGGCACCGCACAACTCTTCCCGGCGCAATTTGCGGGCCCGAATCCCGAGTAGTTAAGACCCCGCTTTCTGGCGACCGCACGGGCGCTTTGGAAGCTCTACGGTCGAAAGATGCCGGTCCCTGTGTCCGGGGCCGGTGTAAGCCGCCCTCGGCTCCTGGTCCAACTTCGCCTCGATAGCTATGGAAGGCGGGAAATAGGGCGACAGGCCGTTCCGCGAGCAGGAACTTGTCCCAGCAGCGATCGATTCTCCGCCCGCCGGATCCCTGTCATTCCCCTTCCCTACCCCTTTTTATCCCTCCCGCTCCCTTCGACTTGCGCGCCATTTGCCCCTTCCTGCCCGCACCGCCGTGCTACACCGGTTACGGTGATCGGATAGCGCGCCTGCTGTCCGCCCGCGCTCTTTGACAATCCGCCCGCCTTCGCCGGGGCACGCCGGGCCCGCGGTCCCCGCCCGCGTGCACCCTGCAAAACGAACCCAGGAAGTCGTTGAAAACAAAAGAACCCGCAACATTAGACAGGCTGATTTCCCGAAGAACTCGACGGCCCGCGAATGCAGGGACCCCATACCCGTCCTGCTCCTCCCCCGCATTCGCTAAGATGAAAGAAATGACGCCCAATCAGCTCGGTCAATCGCAGAAACTTCCCATTCCGGGCGTTCGCAACCTCATTGCCGTCGGCTCCGGCAAGGGCGG
>JADZAF010000275.1 GCA_020852755.1 Bryobacterales bacterium | reverse complement strand
ATCGGCGAAGCGCCCATGAACATCGTGTTTGAGGGCGGCCCCGCTTCCGTGGAGGAGTTGATCGCCTCCACCGACCGGGGCATTCTGGTTACCCGCTTGTGGTACATCCGCGAGGTCGATCCCTACGAGAAGATCATGACCGGCATGACCCGCGACGGCACGTTTCTGATCGAGGACGGCAGGATCCGGCGCGGCCTGCGCAATTTCCGCTTCAACCAGAGCCTGGTGGAGCTGTTGTCGAACGTCGAGGCTCTGTCAACCGCGGAACGGGCTTCCGGAGAGGAAGTCTTCGACATGGTCGTGCCCGCCATGAAGGTCCGGGATTTCAACTTCACGGAGGCAACCCGCTTCTGACGCTGTGCCGGACCGGGAACGGCGTGCATACCGGGCCGAGACCGCAGGGGACCGCGACTTGGCAGGCCGCACCCGTGCCGCTACACTCAAAGAGAGGGAGCTTTTTTGCATTCGCACGGTCACGACGCCGCTACAGGAAGGGTTCTGAAAATCTCGCTGCTCGTGACCGTGCTGTTCGTCATCGTGGAAGCGGTAGCCGGAATCCGGGCCAACAGCCTGGCCCTGCTCTCCGACGCCGGCCACAATATCACCGACGCCCTGGCGCTGCTGCTGGCCTGGCTGGGCTTCTACCTCCAGAGCAAGCCGGCCGACGAGGTGAAGACCTTCGGCTACCAGCGCAGCGGCGTGCTGGCCGCCTTCGTGAACGCCCTCACCCTGGTGGCCCTTTCCGGGTGGATCTTCTACGAAAGCTACGAGCGCCTGCGAACCCCGCGTACGGTGAACGAAGGCACCATGCTGGTGGTGGCGGCCCTGGGGCTGGTGGTGAACGCCGGCATCATGTGGGGGCTTCGCTCGGCGCAGCGCGACGACATCAACATCCGCAGCGCCTTCGTTCACATGCTGGGCGACGCGCTCGGCTCGCTGGGGATCATCGTCGGAGCCGCCGTGATCCGGCATACGGGAGTGCAGCGCATCGACCCCGCGCTCTCGATCCTGATCGGCGGCCTGATCATCTGGACCGCCTGGGGCATCATTAAGGAGTCGTTGAACATCCTGTTGGAGGGCTTGCCCCGCGGCCTGAAACTGCAATCCGTGGTCGAAGCCATGGAGGAGATCGAGGGAGTCCAGGATGTGCACGATCTCCACATCTGGAGCCTGGGATCGAGCAGCCATGCGCTCAGCTGCCACGTGGTGATTGAAGATATACCACCCTCCTCGAGCGAATCCCTCCTGCGCCGTCTGAACGCTCTACTGGAGCGGCGGTTCGGGATCCGCCACACCACGGTGCAGTTCGAGCACGTCTGTTGCGCCGTTTCCGGCAACGGCTGCGTCGTCCCGGTGGACAGCCGGCGCGATCCGGCCCGCTAACCCGCACGGCATTGGCAACATCCTGGGAACGCGTTGTATCATGAGGAGCTAGCGCATGAAGGACTTATTGGCCACTCTCGGGCCCAATGACCCGGACTGGGAACTCGCCCGGGCTATCGATGCCAATCGGTTGCCGGCTCACATCGCCATCATCATGGACGGCAACGGGCGCTGGGCGAACCGCCGCAGCCTTCCGAGGGTGGCGGGGCACCGCGCCGGGGTGGGCCCGGTGCGCTCTACCGTAGAGACTTGCGCCCGCCTGGGGATTCAGGTGCTGACCCTTTATGCGTTCTCCGTGGAGAACTGGAAGCGCCCCCGCGCCGAAGTGGATACCTTGTGGCGCCTGCTCGGTTTTTATCTGCGGAAAGAGCTTCCCGAACTGCAGAGCAACGATATCCGGTTGAAGGCCATCGGACGGCTGGAAGCGCTGCCTGACGGCGTGCGCCGGCAGCTCGAGGACGTGGTCGCGGCCACCAAACGGAACCGCGGCCTGCTGGTCAACCTGGCCATCAATTACGGGGGCCGCGCGGAACTCGTGGATGCCATGAACGCCGCCCTGGACCGCGCCCGGGCTCGCGGCGAAGCGGACACTTTCCGCTTCGACGAGCGAAGCATTTCCGAGAATCTCTACACCGCCGGACACCCCGAGCCCGACCTGCTGATCCGAACTTCGGGTGAGTTGCGGGTCAGCAATTTCCTGCTCTGGCAGATCGCCTATGCCGAATTCTTCGTGACCGACACGCTCTGGCCGGACTTCACCCGCAGCGACCTGCTCAAGGCCATTCTGGCTTACCAGGCGCGGGACCGCCGCTACGGAGGCCTCAGCCCGTCACTCGACACCCCGGTTGCTTCCGCCGGAGAGGTTCAGGTGGAAGCGGCCGGCGCTGTCTTTCGATGAAGCGGCTCCTGACCGCGTCCCTCCTGGTGCCGGCCATCCTCCTGGTTGTCCTGAGGGGCCCTTACTGGGTTTTCTTCGGCGTCACCGCCCTGGTGGCGGTGCTCTGCTACAGGGAGTACTGCGGCGTGGTTTCCGCCTACGGCGTGCGCGGCCTGGGGCCTCTCGGCTACGCGGGCGGGCTGATGCTGCTGGCGGTCAACCGGAACGAATTCGAGCTGCTTGCCATCCTGACGCTGGGCACGCTGGCCGTGTCCATGCTCGGAAACGGGCTGCCCACCGTCCTGCCCCGCGCGGCGGCCCTGGTGCTCGGCGTGACGTATATCTTCGGCGCCTGGAAGTTCGCCCTCCTGCTGAGGCCGTACGGTACCCACTGGGTGGCCTACGCCCTCATGATGACCTGGATCGGCGACGCCTGCGCTTATTATGTGGGGCGCGGAATCGGGCGGCACAAACTGGCCCCGCGCATCAGCCCCAACAAGTCCTGGGAAGGATCGGCGGCGTCCGCGGCCGGCTCGGTGATCTTCGGAGCCGCCTATCTTCACTACTTCGTGCCCTCCGCGCCCTGGCACCACGCCGTCCTCCTGACCCTGGCAGCCAACGCCGTGGGGCAGATCGGCGACCTGGCCGAATCCGCCCTCAAGCGCGGCGCGAAGGTCAAGGACAGCGGCCAGTTGCTGCCCGGCCACGGCGGGATGCTGGACCGGGTGGACAGCACCCTGTTCACCCTGCCCGCGGTCTATCTGTACACCGCCTGGCCCCTCTGAGCTCTCGCGTGCCGCCCGGAAGACCGCTCCCGTTGGTCGCGGCTCGGAAGCCACCCGCGGCCACGGGGGGCCGCAGGCCGGTGTTCCGAGGGCGCCGGAATCAGGCCAGCTCCGCTTCCAGCCGGCTGGCGCGCGGAAACAGGATGTTGTTCTCCAGGTGAATGTGCTGGTGAAGATCCGTTTCCAGTTCCCCGAAGCCGTGGTAGAGGGCGCGGTACGTGTTGCAGGCATCGGCCGGAACGGCGTAGCCGCCGGTCAGCTCGCGCATGCGGGCCAGGGCCTGCCCGGCGCTGTCGTGCTCATGTTCCATCACCCGGATCGGATTGTTGACCGATCCGCAGTGCGCCGCGGGAAGGCTGCCGCCCGACTTCTGCGCGGCTTCCATCTGCTCGATCAGCGGGAAGAGCACCATCTCTTCCTTCATCAGGTGGCTCTCCAGCTCGGCCTTCAGATCCTGGAATACCTCTTCCAGGGGCGCCAGAACGCCGCCGTGCCGTTCGCCGTGCGCCTGGCGGACCTTGGACATCTTGCGGGCCAGTTCCGGCAGTTCGCTCTTCAGATACTCGTGGTGCGTGCGGATGATGTGGGCCGTCAGTTCGCGCAGCGATGCGGACGCCCAGTTGCGGCTATCGCCGGTCCGCGGCGCCGCCGCCTGCTCCAGGTCTCCGATCACCGCCTCGTGGGCGATGCCGCGCTCGGCGCAGGCCTCGGCCAGCGGCAGCTTCCCGCCGCAGCAGTAGTCGATGTTGTACTTCTCAAAGACCTTCACGGCGGCCGGCATCTCGGCCGCGATCTCTCCCACGGTCTTCTGGCTCGTAATCATAATCTCTTTTCCCTCTCAGGCCACTGTTTGTGGCGTTGGTATCACGGGTGCGAATACTCGTTGGCCCGTGGAATCAGTTCGACATAAACCCGGCTCGGCACGTCCGTGTGCCAGTAGCCCCTCCACTGCGCGTAGCCCGCGGCCCCCAGGAACAGCGCGGCGACCGCCGCCGCCACCGCCCAGGCCGGCACCTTGCGCCGCTTCGGCAGCGACAGGTACAGGGCGCCTTCGGCCGGACAGATCTCGACGCACTTCATGCAGGCCGTGCATTCGGCCGAGCGAATCGAGACCAGCTGGTCCACGGGCAGCAGCGACGGACACTCCCTGGCGCACTTGGCGCAATCGATGCAGGCGTCCGGCTCGCGCCGGATCTTCACGGGGCTCAACAGCGCGGCCAGCCCCATCAGGGCGCCATACGGGCACAGGTAGCGGCACCAGAAGTTCTGGATCAGGAACGAGAGCAGCACCAGGATGCCCAAAACCACGGCTCCGGTCACGCTCAGGTAGCGGAAGAAGTTGAGCATCTTGACGTCGGAGATGATGCCGTAGGGGCCCTCCAGAAAGGCCCGGATGGCGGCCGCCGGCATGCCCAGCACCGCGTACAGGAACAGCCCCAGCAGAATGTACTTCAGGCCGCGCAGCGGGATGTCCGCCCAGCGCGGCAGCCGCACATTGCGCCCGAAGGTCTGCCGCCCGATCTCCCACAGCTTCTCTGAGATTGTTCCCACCGGACACAGCCAGCTGCAAAACGACTTGCGCATCAGCCAGGACATGGCCAGGAAGCCGATCAGCAGGAACATGCCGGCCGGATGCATGGCCGGCACGCGCCCCGTGGCCAGCCACAGCTTCAGGTTCATCAGCGAGGCAATGGGAAGCCAGCCCTCGATCCCCGGCGGACGGGCCGCCCACATGGTCTGCCCGCCGGATTCGTAATACCGGACGAACAGGTAGAACTCCACCCCGATCCACAGGTTCAGGAGCAGGAACAACCCCTGCGCCGTGCGCCGCAGCGCTTGCGAGTAGCCGGGCTTGCGCCGGACCAGCAGCTTCTTCCGCGTTCTCGCCGGAGCCCTCTCCGTGATCTGCGGGCAGGTCGCCATCTACTCCCACCCTAGCCCGGCGGCCCTTGCCTCACAGTGACTTCGGTCACAAGCGTGATATAGTCATTAGCATCTCACTGGGAGCACTTCATGCAAGCGGTGGTTTCCGCCGGATTCCTTCTGCTGCTGTTGAACGCCGCCTACCTGGCTGCCTGGCCCTCGCCGACCGTCTTCTACATGGCCAACGCGTTGCTGCACCTCGCGCTGGGAACCGCTCTGCTGGCCGGCCTGGGCTTCCTCTACCGGCGGGCGCCGGCGGCCGCCGCCTTCTTTCTTGCCGCCGCCCTGGCCGCCGGATACCTCGTGATCCGGGGCAACACCGCGGAGCACCGCTGGGTCCTGTGGCTGCACATCGCCGCCGCGGCCGGCGGGCTGGCGGCCATGCTGCCGTACGTGGCGCGCCGGGCCGCTCCCGCTTTCCGGCTCGGGTTCTACGCCGCCCTGGTTCTGCTGGCCGTCGTTCCCCTGGCGGGCGCCGCCTACCGCAAGTTCGTCCCCGACCCGCGCGACCGCATCGCCAACCCCACCCGCGTCCCCGCCTCCATGGACGAGGAAGGCGGCGGTCCCCGCTCGCCCTTCTTCCCCTCCTCGGCCCGCACCAGCGTGGGCGGGATCATCCCCGCCAACTTCTTCATGGATTCGGAAGCCTGCGGGGAATGCCACAAGGACATCTACGAGCAGTGGAAGAGTTCGGCCCACCACTTCGCGTCGTTCAACAACCAGTTCTACCGGAAGTCGATCGAATACATGCAGAGCGTGGTGGGCACGCGGCCCAGCAAGTGGTGCGCAGGCTGCCACGACCACGCCGTCTTCTTCAACGGCCGCTTCGAGAAACCGGCCCTGGAGCAGATCGACACGCCCGAAGCCCACGCCGGCCTGGCCTGCACCTCCTGCCACTCCATCGTTCACGTGGACAGTTCCATGGGCAACGGCGGGTTCACCATCGAGTACCCTCCCCTGCACGAACTTGCCACCAGTAAGAACAGGTACGCCCGCGGCCTGCACTACTTCCTGACCTACCTGAACCCCAGGCCGCACAAGCGGGCCTTCCTGAAACCGTTTATGCGGGACGATGCCGCCGAGTTCTGCTCCACCTGCCACAAGGTGCATCTGGACGTTCCGGTCAACAGCTACCGCTGGATTCGCGGCTTCAACGATTACGACAACTGGCAGGCCAGCGGCGTCTCCGGGCAGGGCGCGCGCTCGTTCTATTACCCCGACAAGTCATCGAACTGCGTGGACTGCCACATGCCGCTGGTCGCGTCGCGCGACCCCGGCCACCATCACGGCAAGGTCCACTCCCACCGCTTTCCCGGCGCCAACACCGCGCTGGCCCACGTCAACCGCGACGATGCCCAGATGGCCGCCACCCGGGCCCTGCTCCAATCCGGCTTCATCACCGTCGACATATTCGCCGTTTCTCCCGTCAGGGAGGAGGCCGGAGAGACGCCCATGGTTCGCCGCGCGGGCGAAAGCCCCGGCGCGATGTCCACTTTCGCCGTGGGCGAGGAGGCGGAGCAGGCCGGCCCGGTAACCCTGCGGCCGGTCGGTGAGATGGCCGCGCCGCTGGACCGCGTTTCGACGCGCATCCCGCCCGGTTCCACGGTTCGCGTGGACGTGGTGGCGCGTACCCGCAGGATCGGGCACTTTTTTCCGGGCGGCACCGTGGACGCTTTCGATGTCTGGCTCGAGTTGCAGGCCCGCGACGCCGGCGGCCGGGTCTTCTTCTGGAGCGGCCGGGTGGAAGACGATGGCCGCGGACCGGTGGAGCCCGGCGCCCACTTCTACCGTGCCTACCTGCTGGACGCCGCCGGGAACCCGATCAACAAGCGCAACGCCTGGCAGGCCCGCAGCACCCTGTACGTCCGGCTGATTCCGCCCGGCGCGGCCGACGTCGCCCACTACCGCGTGAAGATCCCCGGGGACGCGCGCGGCCCGGTGACCCTCACCGCCCGGCTGAACTACCGCAAGTTCTCGCACTACTACACCCAATTCGCGTATGCCGGCCGGCCGGCTCCCGGGCAGGATGCCTCGCTGGTGAGCGCCCACTCTGACAGCCGCCGGTTCACCTTCCTCCCTTCCGACGTGCCGCCCAATGTATCCGGCCGCGTCAAAGGCGCGATTCCGGACCTGCCCGTCGTCACCCTGGCGCAGGCGGAAACTGCCCTGCGCCTGGGCGAAGGCGAGCCCCAATGGCAAACGGCCGCCGGCAGGGAGGACCGCGAGCGCTGGAACGACTGGGGCATCGGCCTGCTGCTGCAGGGAGACCTCAAGGGCGCCGAGTACGCCTTCCGCAAGGTGACCGAGGCGGAGCCGGGCTACGCCGACGGCTGGCTGAACGTCGCTCGCGCCCTCATCCAGGAGGGCGAAACCGAAGCGGCCAAGCCTTACATCCGCCGGGCGCTGGAGATCAACCCGGACCCCGGCCGCATCCACTTCTTCAAGGCCCTCATCGAGAAAGCCGACGGCGATTACGATGCCGCCCTGCGGTCGCTCGAGAAGGTCGCGGCCCGCTATCCGCGCGACCGCGTGGCGCTCAACCAGATGGGCCGCATCCTCTTCCTGCAAAGACGCTACGCCGAGGCCGTCCGGGTGCTGGAACGAGTCTGCGCGGTGGATCCCGAGGACCTGCAGATGCACTACACCCTGATGCTCTGCTATCGCGGCCTGGGCGAGATGGAGAAAGCCGCGCGGGAGCAGAAGCTGTTCGAGCGCTTCAAGGCGGACGAGGCGTCGCAGGCCATCACCGCCGTGCGCCGCCGGATCAGCCCGGAGGACAACAACGAGCGCCAGCCCATCCACGAGCACGTGAGCGTGGGAGGGCTGGAGTGACCTTCCGCCTGCTTGCCGCGGCGGCCGGCCTGGCCGCCGCGCTCTGCGGTGTCGAGTTCACCGACGTCACCCGCGCGGCCGGCATCGATTTCGTCCACAACAGCGGCCGCGCGGGCGGGAAACTCCTTCCCGAAACCATGGGCTCGGGCTGCGCCTTCTTCGACGCCGACGGCGACGGCTGGCCGGACATCCTGCTCATCAACAGCCGCGACTGGAAGCCCCGCGGCCGCCGGTCCCTCTCCGCCCTTTATCGCAACAACCGCAACGGCAGTTTCACCAACCTGACCGCGGGCTCCGGGCTGGATGTGGAGATGTACGGAATGGGCGTGGCCGTGGGCGACTACGACAACGACGGCCGCGACGACGTCTACATCACCGCCCTGGAGGGCGACCGGCTGTTCCACAACGAGGGCGCCTTCAAATTCCGCGACGTCACCCGCGCCGCGGGCATTCACAACGCCGATTTCGGAACCAGCGCGGCCTGGCTGGACTACGACCGCGACGGCCGGCTGGATCTCTTCGTCGCCAATTACGTGAAGTGGGCCCCCCAGGCGGACCTGTGGTGCTCCCTGGACGGCGCCACCAAGTCCTACTGCACCCCCGAGTCCTACCAGGGCACGTCGTCCAGGCTCTACCGGAACGCGGGCGGCGGCCGCTTCCGGGACGTCACCCGGGAAGCGCGGCTGGCCGACCCCGCCAGCAAGTCCCTGGGCGTCGCCGTGCTCGATTACAACCTGGACGGCTGGCCCGATCTGTTCGTCGCCAACGACACCCAGCCCAACCGCCTCTACCGCAACAACCGCGACGGCTCCTTCACGGAGGAAGGACTGGCGGCGGGCGTGGCTTTCGGCGAGGACGGGGTAGCCCGGGGCGCCATGGGTGTGGATGCCGCCGATTACGACGGCTGCGGCAGGCCCTCCCTGCTGGTGGGCAATTTCTCCAACCAGATGCTGGGTCTCTATCACAACGAAGGGCGGGGCCTGTTCGTCGACGAAGCGCCCGCCTCCACCGTGGGGCGCGAGAGCCTGCTGTCGCTCGCTTTCGGTGTCTTCTTCTTCGACTTCGACCTGGACGGGCGCCTTGACATCCTCTCCGCCAACGGCCATATCGAGGAGGAGATCGGCCGCGTGCAGCCCAAGGTGAGCTTCCGGCAGCCGCCTCTGCTGTTCCGCAATCTGGGCCCGAAGCGCTTCGAGAACGTCACCGCCCGATCCGGCCGGACCTTCAACCGGCCGCTGGTGGCGCGCGGCGCGGCTTACGGCGATTATGACGGCGACGGCGACCTGGATATTCTGATCGCCAACAATCACGGCCCGGCCAGCCTGTTCCGCAACGACGGCGGCAACCGCAACCGCTGGCTTCGCGTCCGTACCGTGGGCCGCCGGTCCAACCGCAACGGGATCGGCGCGGTGATCCGGATCGACAGCGAGTCCGGCCGCCAGTGGCGGATGGTCCACAGCGGCTCCAGCTACTGCTCGCAGAGCGAGCTGACCGTGACCTTCGGCCTGGGTGCGGACCTCCTGGTCCGGTCGCTTGAAGTGGAATGGCCAGGCGGCGCCCGGCAGCGCCAGGCCAGCGTCCGGGCGAACCAGGTCGTCACGCTCACCGAACCCTGAATCCCGGGGTGCGGTGACCGCCTGGCCCAGCACGGCGCCGGGGAGTGTCCGGCATACCGAGCCGCGACTGCAAGGAGCGGTTGGGCAACCCGTTCCGTCCGGCGCGCCTCCGGAGGGACGGCGGCGCGCGCGAGAAGCGTTCCTGCTATATTTGGCGGCTATGCGATTGCCGTGGCTGATCCTGCTCGCCCTGATGGCCCAAGCGACGCTCCCCGCCCAGGACACCTCCGGGGACGCGCGCAACACCGACCCTCCCAACACCGACACCCACTTCCGGATGCCCGCCTACCGGTCCCTGGAAGAGTGGCGCGCCCGCGCCGCGCACCTGCGCAAGCAGATCCTCTCCGCCGCCGGCCTGCTGCCCATGCCCGCGAAGAACCCGCTGAATCCCCGGATCTTCGGCCGCATCGAGAACCAGGACTACTCGATCGAGAACGTTCACCTCGAGACGCTGCCGGGGTATTACCTGGGCGGCAATCTCTACCGGCCCTTGGGAAAAACGGGCCGCTTCCCCGGAGTGGCCAGCCCGCACGGGCACTGGAACTATGGCCGCCTGGAGCACCAGCCGCTGGGCTCCATTCCTTCCCGGGCCATCAATCTGGCGCGCCAGGGCTACGTGGTTTTCGCCTACGACATGGTGGGGTACAACGACACCGTCCAGACGCCCCATGCCTTCGGAGGGCCGCGCGAGCAGTTGTGGAGCTTCGGCCCGCTCGGGCTGCAGCTGTGGAATTCTATCCGGGTGGTCGATTTCCTGCAATCGCTGCCGGACGTGGATCCCGATCGCATCGCGGCTACCGGAGCCTCCGGCGGCGGCACCCAGACCTTCCTGCTCACCGCCGTGGACGACCGGGTGAAAGTCTCCGCCCCGGTCAACATGATCTCGGCCATCATGCAGGGCGGCTCGCCTTGTGAGAATGCTCCCAACCTGCGCGTCAACGCTTTCAACGTGGAGTTCGGCGCCATGGCCGCGCCCCGGCCGCTGCTCATGGTTTCCGCCACGGGCGACTGGACCCGCAACACGCCCAAAGAGGAATTCCCCGCCATCCAGGGCATTTACTCCCTGTTCGGAAAGCCGGACATGGTGGAGACGGTGCTGATCGACGCGCCGCACAACTACAATCAGCAGAGCCGCGAGGCGGTCTACCGCTTCTTCGCCAAACACCTCCTGGGCGATCGCGACGCGGGCAAGTACGCCGAAAAGCCGGTGCGCATCGAGAAACTGCAGGACATGCTGGTGCTTCACGGCCGCACGCTGCCCCACAACGCCCTGCCGTACGAGCGCCTGTTCGAACAGTGGATCTCCGCGGCCAGGGCGCAGAGTGAGGAGACCACCGACCCGTCCGAACTGCGCGAGCGCCTGCAACTCGTGCTGGCCCCCTGGCCCAGGGAAGTGCTCAGCCGCGAGGAAGGCGGCCGCATCGTGCTCAGCCGCCCGGGCCGCGGCGACCGGGTCTCCGGCATCTACCGCCGCGCGGCCGGACCGGCCACCCTGATCGTGCACCCCGAAGGCGCCGAAGCGGCCCCCAAGTTCGCCCCGCCGAACGGAGCGGTCCTGATGATCGACGCTTTCCAGACCGGCCGGGCGGCGGCGCCGCGCGACCGTTCCCACACCCACTTCCTGGCCTTCAACCAGACCGACGACGCCAACCGTGCCGTGGACATCCTGACCGCCCTGGCCTTCCTGAAGCAGACCGGCGCGACCCAAGTGAAGCTGCGCGGCATCGGCAAGGCCGGTCTCTGGTGCCTCTTCGCCGCCGCCGCGGCGGAGACTCCGGTCCAGCTCGAAGCCGACCTGGACGGCTTCCAGGGAACCGATCGGGAGTTCATCGATCGCTTCTTCGTGCCGGGCATCCAGCGCGCCGGCGGGTTGCGGGCGGCGCGCATCGCGGCCGGTCTGCGGTAGATTCACGGTAGATGGTCCCCGAGGCACTTCGCCGCCTTCTGTTCACCGGCAAGTCGGAACGCGATCCGGCCTTCCGGCAGGAAATCGCCAAAATGAGCCGGTTCAGCCTCCGGCTGATCGGCGGCCTGCAGATCACTCTGCCGGCCTTCATGCTGCTGGCCGGCCTGTCGGTGGTGCCGGTTCCGCTGGCCGGTCCGGATTCCGCCGTTCCCAGCCTGGCCGTGATGGCCGTCGGCATGCTCACCTTCGGCGCCTCCCTCCGCGGCTGGAGCCGGCAGAGCGCCCGCCTGCTGGCCTGCCTCTCCATCTGGATCACCTCGGGCGTCCTGGCATGGTCGGCGCTCGAGTTCGGCCGGGACGTCCTTTGGATCGAGCACTACATGCTGGGTTACATCACCCTGGTGACCCTCGGAGCGGTGGCGGCCATACCCCTGAGGCCGCTGCACGCCTTCGCCCTGGGCCTCTCCATCGAGGCGGTCTACCTGGCATCCTGGCTGGCCTCGCAGCAATCGTCCAACCCGTTTCAGACCGACCTCGGCGTGATCCAGCACGTTCTCATCCTGGCGGTGATCCTGATGGCTACCTTGTTAAGCGGCCTGGTGTACCGCCAAAGGGCCGGGAACTTCCGCGCTCACCAGCAGGCGCTGCACAATGCCGAGGATCTGCGCGGCGCCCAGTGCCGGCTGCTGCTCTCGGAAAACGCGGCCACGATGGGCCGGCTGGCCGCCGCCCTCTCCCACGAGCTGAACTCGCCCATCGGCGCGCTTACCAGCGCGGTGGAGACGGTGCTGGCGCTCAGCGCCCGCCAGGCCGAGGCATCCCCCGAGGAGCGCCGGCGCCTGGCCGGCATCGTCGAGGAGGCCCGGCTTTCGGTGCGCGAGTCCAGCCGCCGACTGCGCGAGATTGTAGCCCGCATGCAGCGCTTCACCAACCTGGACCGCGCCGAGGTACAGCCCACCAATGTGAACGAACTGCTGAACGACGTTGTCCTCATGGTGCAGCCGCAGACGAAAGTCGGTGTGCGGATCGAACTGAATCTCCAGCCGCTGCCGGCCTTGACCTGCCGGCCCCAGCAGTTGAGCGCGGTCTTCAGCAGCCTGGTCGGCAACGCGGTGGAGGCCGTCGGGAACGAGGGGCACGTCCGGATTTTCACCGCCCGCGTGGATTCCTCCATTGAAGTCCGTGTCGAAGACAGCGGACGCGGCATGACCCCGGAGGAACTGGCAACCGTCTTCGATCCCGGCTTCCGCGTCACCGGAAACCGCATCGCCACCGGACACTGGAGCCTGTTCAGCGCCCGCCAGATCGTGCACGAACACGGCGGCGAGATCCGCATCTCCAGTGCCCCGGGGCAGGGCGCCACAGTGGTAGTGACCCTGCCCTGCTGAGATTCGGGAAAGGCCGGCTCAGGAGCAGCTGCTGCCCTTCTTGAACTTCTTCACCCCGCCGGCGGCCGGGGGCGCCGCGGACCGCGCGGCAGGCATGCCCGGAGCAGCCGCGCCATGGGCCGCCGGCAGCGCCATGGGCGCGCCTCCTCCCATCCGCAGGTCCGCCGGCGTGGCTACCTCCGCCCACCACTGGCGCAGCCCGCCCTTCAGAATCCGGGTTTGGATTCCACGGGAGGCCAGCACCGCCCAGGCCTGTCCCGCGCGCACGCCGTCCACCGAGCACAGCACCACCAGGCGGTCGCGCGGCAGATCCGCTTTCGCCAGCTGCTCGAACGCCAAATTGGCGGCGCCCGGGATGTGATATTGCGCGAAGGAGGCCGGCTCCCGCAGATCGATCACCGCGACCGGCTGGTTCCGAGCCAGCATGGCGGCCAGGTCCGCCGGCTCGATCAGGTCGTCGCCCGAGGCGGCCAGTTTTGACACGCTCACTCCCTGCCCGGCGATTGAATGGGCAGTCATCAGAACAAACCCGAGCACCACCGCCAGCGCGGCGCCCGCACGTTGCCAGCTCACTTGCAGACTCATGAATTTTCCTCCGGCATCCGCGGCGCCCGCCTTCCTGCGGTCCGCGTACTCGGTGGCGGCAAAAGCGCCCAGCGCGATCAGCACGATCAGGAACCCGAGCGTGCCCGCGCCCATCCCGCTCCACTCGGAAAGCGTCACGGTTCCCATCGAGCCCCACTGGTACAACCCCTCGAGCCAGTCGAAGCTCAGCCCGAAGACCCCCGTTCCGAAGATCAGCCCGAGCATGAAGACCAGGCCGTCCCATTTCCCCGAAGCGGCCGCGACCACCGAGGTGCCCGGGCAGTAGCCGCCGGTCACGAAGCCGATCCCCAGCAGCAGCCCGCCCGCAATCTGTCCACCCAGGAAAGTCGGCGGCAGATTCATCGCTTCCATCTCCAGCCAGCCCAGCGACGACAGGTACAGCAGGCCCAGCATCGCGACGACTATGGCCGTGAACATCACCCGAAGCACGGCGAAATCGCGGAAATAGAAAATGCCCGCCAGCTTGCGCGCGCTGCCGAAGCCCGCCCGCTCCAGGAAGAAACCGAACGCCAGCCCGATCAGGAAGATCGCCACGAACCCGGCTTCGTCACCGAACACACCCAGCGAATACAAGGGACCGGTCATGACCACTGCCTCCTCACGAAGTACGCCATCAGGTAGCCTCCCGCGAAGACGCTCAGCATGAACGCCCAGGCGCCCAACGCCATCTCCGAGCCGCCCGACAGAGCCAGGTTCGAGGTGCATCCCCGGGCCAGCCGCGCCGCGATTCCGGTGATGGCGCCGCCCGCGAAGGCCAGCCACAACCGGCTGCGCACCGGAAACCCGGCGCCGCGCTCCACTCCGCCTCGCAGCCGCCCGGCCGTCAGCGCGCCCAGCAGCCCGCCCAGAAAGGCGCCGATGACCAGAAAGACCATCCAGTCCTTGAGCGGCGACTGGCCGCCCTCGAAGTAGCTCTTGAAATACGGGTGCGATTCGGTATAGGCGGGCGCCACCGCGTGAAACAGCGCGCCGGTGACGCGCGCGAACGCTCCCGAGGCGCCCAGGCCGCCGCCCAGAACGTAAAACGAAACAATCAGGGTGACGCCGATCCCGATGCCCGCCAGGTAGGGCGACCAGTACGGCTTAGCATCCATCTTCATGACACTCTCCATCCGCTCGCCTGTCCGGCAAGCAGCACCACCGCACGGAGGGCCAGGCCGCCCGCCAGCACGAGGACCGGCGCATAGACCGAAGCCTGCGCCATCCCTCGCTTGTGCAACAACTCCAGAATCGCGGGGAACGCCAGCCCGATCATCACCACCAGCACCCAGAACAGGGCGGTGTAGGGACCGCCCAGGAAGAGGTGCGCCGCCGTGCGCTGCGCCGCTCCGCCTGTAGCAAGGCCGATCAGCAGCAGCGCCAGAACGCCCGCCTCCACGCCGATCAACTTCAGATCCAGCGCCGCCAGCCGCGCACGCGCGCTTTCCTCCCGCTCCACCAACGCCAGCAGCGCCAGAGCGCCCGAGATTCCCGAGACCAGGAATAGCGGGCCCAGCACCGGCGTGTTCCACAGCGGCCGCGCACCGAAGGTCCCCAGCAGGATTCCGGTGTAGATGCCCAGCGCGGCGCCCAGCGCCGTGTACAGATTGCTCATCCGCCGGCCCCGGAAACCCAGCGCGAACAGCGCCGAGACCGGAAAGACGGCGGCCAGAATCCAGGCGCCCCAGGACATCGGCGACGTCCACTGGAAGGTCGTGTAGAAGCGGAAAAAGTGCAGCTTGTGCTCCAGGTCCAGAAACAGCGCCAGGCCGCCGATGCTCAACAACAGCGGGGCCAGCAGGGGCCCCCAGATGGCGAGCGAATCGGGCGGCGGCTGCGCCCGGCGGTGGGCCATGCCCGACACCACCATCAGGCCGGCCGCCAGGCCGCCCAAGAAGAGATACACCGCGATCTCCCATCCCCAAATGTGAGCGCCCAGAGCGGCGCCGACGGAACTTTGCTCCAGCATGGTCACTCCAGGTAGAAAACGTGGGGCCGTGTGCCGGCCTCCGGACTCAACGGCCGGTGCCGGCGCGAGGACAGCAGGGTCGAGAGGTCGCTCGCCGGGTCATCCAGGTCCCCGAAGATCATCGCCCGGCTCGGGCAGGTCGAGACGCAGGCCGGCTCCAGTCCCTTCCGTACCCTCTGCACGCAGAAGGTGCATTTCTCCGCGTAGCCCTTTTCGTTGATGAACCGGGCGTCGTAGGGGCAGGCCGCGATGCAGGCTTTGCATCCCGTGCACTTTGTTTCGGTCACCAGCACGATGCCGCCGTCCGCGTAGTGGCTGGCCCCGGTGGGACAGTTGGCCACGCAGGGGGCCTCGGCGCACTGGTTGCACCTCTCGGATAACAGCTCCAGCTTGAGGCTGGGAAACTCCCCGCTGACAAGCTGGGTGACCCGGCAGCGCGAGTGGTTTTCTTCCACTTCGTTTTCGACCTTGCAGGCCACGATGCAGGCGGCGCAGGCCATGCAGGTCTTCAGGTCGATCGCCATCGCGTACCGCATGCTACGCCTCCCTCTCCACCTTCACGAAGTTCACGAACATGCCGGTGCCGCCCATGATGGGATCCACCGCGAAACTCGAAACCAGGTCCGAATCCGAAGCTCCCCGGCCGTGGGCGGCTCTCATCTTCGGCGCCTTGTGCCCGAAGCCGTGCACCAGGTACACACAGTCCGGCCGGATCCGTTTGGTCACCTTGGCCCGCACCGTGTTGCTGCGGATGCCCTCCTGGTTCACCAGCCGGATCCGCTCGCCGTTCCTGATGCCCAGCTCCGCCGCCGCCGAGGTGCTGATCCAGGCTTCGTTCTCCCGCACCACCGAGGCCAGCACGCGGTTGTTGGTCGTCCGGCCGAAGGTGTGCAGCGGCGACCGGCCGAAGATCAGCCGCTTGTATCCCGGCGGCCCTTCCGCCTGCGGCCGGTAGCGCGGCACGGGGTCGAAGCCCGCCTGCGCCAGCAGCGCCGAGTAGAACTCGACCTTCCCGCTGGGCGTGTCGAATTTGTGGTCCGGCCCCAGGTAGAGGTCCTGCGCCGCATAGGTGATCACGCCCTTCTTCTTCATTTCCGCCAGGCTGCTGTTCATCCCTTTCAGCCGGCGGTCCAGGTACTCCTCGATGTTGTTCCACGGGAAGTAGGCTGCCAGGCCGAGCTTGTGGCCCAGTTCCCGTGCGATCCACCAGCCCGGCTTCGAGTCGTACAGGGGCGCGACGGCCGGCTGCCGCAGGGCCACGAAAGGCTCCCGGAACGTCCCGGCATACAAATCGTCGTAGCGTTCCAGGTAAGTGGCTTCGGGCAGCACCACGTCGGCGTAGCCGGCGATCTCCACGGGGAGAACGTCCACCACCACCAGCAACTCGAGCTGTTGGATGGCCTTCAGGGTCCGCCGGGGATCGGGCAGACTCTGCAATAGGTTGGTGCCGTAGACGATCCAGCCCTTGGCCCGATAGGGAGCCCCGGTGATGGTGGCATCGCAAAGCCCCGAGGCCAGGGTCTCGTCCGCCAGCGGGTAGCGGCTGCCCGACCCGTCCGCCGTTCCTCGCGCCGGCTTGGGGTACTCGGGCACGGGATACTTCGGAACGGTCGCGCCGGATGGGAAGTAGAAGCCCCCCGGCCGTCCCCAGCTGCCCAGCAGCCCGTTCAGGATCGCAATGGCCCGGCTGCGCTGTGTGTCGTCGCCGTACCAGGTGACGTGCCGCCCGGGGTGGATCAGAACATTAGGCTTCTGCCTGGCCATCTCCCGCGCTACCGCGCGGATGGTCCCGGCCGGGATCTCGGTGATGCCCGCCGCCCACTCCGGAGTATCGGCGGCAATCGCCTGCCTGAAAGGCTCGAAACCCTCGCCATACTTCTCGACGTAGGCCTTGTCGTACAGTTCTTCCGTGATCAGTACGTTGGCCCAGGCCATCAGCAGGGCGATGTCCGTACCCGGTTTGATGGGCAGATACCAGTCGGCCTTCCCCGCCGCCGTCGAGAAGCGGGGATCCACCACCGCCAGTCTGGCGCCCTTCCGCAGCGCCTCGGCGAATTCCTGCACCTGGGTGTTGTGCATGTTCTCACCCAGGTGCGACCCGATCAGCACCAGAAAACGGCTGTTGGCGATGTCCGTGTTTTCCGGAGAGCCGATCCCGGTCCCGAACGTCAGCTGGAATCCAACCTCCCTCGGCCCGCGGCACTGGGCGTAGCTGGGAGCGGCCACGTTCGGGGAACCGTATGCCTTGAGCAGGTGGCTGAAGAAGCTGCCTCCGTGGCCGTGGGTAAACAGAGCCATCGCCTCGGGACCGTAGCGGGCCTTGATGGCCTGCATGCGGGCCGCGATCAGGGAGAGCGCCTCCTCCCAACTGGCTTCCCGGAAGCGCTCCGACCCGCGGCCTCCAACCCGGATCAGCGGCCGTTTCAAACGGTCCGGATCGTACAGCGCCCCGGTGCCGGCATTGCCCCGGGGACACAACCGGCCGCGCGAGAGCGGGTGCTCCGGGTGGCCCTCGACCTTGACCACCCGGCCGTTCTCAACCGTGGCGTGAATCCCGCATTTCCAGAAACATAGCTCGCAAAAGCCGGCCACCTGCCGGCTTTCCGCCGGGGCCTCCGGCGCATCCGATTGCAGCAGCCATCCGCCCAGGGAAAGCGCCCCGGCCGCCGAGCCCCCCGCGATCTGCAAGAACCGTCGCCGCTCCATCCGTGTTTCGGACCTCAATATCGAGATGCAGGTTCCCGCCGGAGGTAACAAACCGGGTGGCCCGCACGCTGGGCGCGCCGCCTCGGCAGTTCCGGCGCCCCCACCGTGCCCCGGATTCCTCTCTTTCCCGGGAACCTTCCTCCCGCCTCCTTCGTATACCAACCGAGGCTTCACTATGAAAACGCGTACCGAGCGAGGTGGCGTGCTCGGAATCGTGCTGGCCGTGATCCTGGGGGTGGCTTTCCTGGGGGTGATGGCGTTCGTCCTCGCCGGGCTCTACGTCGCCAGGAACGTCCACGTCGAGAAGACCGAAACGGCGGAGGGGGAGAGCGTCCGCGTTTCCACCCCGATCGGAGGCGTGCGAGTCCACAAGCGGGAGAACCTGGATCCGGAGCAGCTGGACATTCCGATCTATCCCGGAGCGGTCCTGCGGTCGGAAAGCGGCCACTCGGCCGGATTGGAACTCGACTTCGGCGACGAGCACAAGGAACTCAACATCAGCGCCCTGCAATACACCACCGCCGATCCGGCCGACAAGGTGCTCGAGTTCTACCGCAAGGAACTGCCCCACTGGATCATCAGCCGCAAGCGGCACAACCGCTTCCGCATCGAGTACACCGAGGGGGGCTACAAGCGCATCATCGGCATCCGCGAGCGGCACGGCCGCACCGAAATCGCGCTGGCGGCGGTCGGGGAGCCTGCCGTGAACTGAGGCCTCCGCGCGGTTT
>JADZAF010000274.1 GCA_020852755.1 Bryobacterales bacterium | reverse complement strand
CCGAGCCGCGACTGGAAGGAGCGGTTGCACCGCGGAAACCGTGCCTGTACCGAGCCGCGACCGCCAGCGAGCGGTGGCAAAACCGGAAACCGTGCCCATGCCGAGCCGCGACCGCCAGGGAGCGGTGGCAAAACCCGGACGTGGAACCTGGGCCTACAGCGTGACCTTGCGGCCCTCGCGCAGCGAAATGTTGGCCATGTGCGGTCCGGCCACCGCCGCGGCGGCGATTTCCACCGTGCAGTTGGGCTGCCGGCGCGAGCGGATGCAGTCTAGGAAATTCTGCTGGTGGGCCTCGGCGCTGTCGCGGTCCGGCTCTTCCCCGATGACCTCCATGTCCCCTTTCTGGGTCCACGGCGTAGCCGACGGGCCGGGGTCCTTGTACATCCTGTAGCCGAAGCGGTCCATCACCAGGGAGGCTTTCTCGCCCTGAAATTCAATGGACCAGTCGTGGTGGAAGGCGCTGCGGTAATTGAGCGTCCAGGTGGCCACGAAATCCGGATATTCGAAGACCGCGCAGAAGACGTTGGGAACGTCGCCGCCGGGCATGTGGATCTGGGCGCCCTGCGCCACCGCCGAGCGGGGCGGCCCCGAATTCGTCATCCACTGTACGACGTCCATCAGGTGCGTGCCCTGGTCGGTCATATTGCCGCCCGAGTAGTCGTAGAAGCCGCGCCACCAGCGCACCCGCATAGGCTCGAACGGCCGCTTCGGCGCGGGTCCCTGGAACAGCTCCCAGTTCACCTTGCCGGGCAGCGGCGAGTTATCGAGCGGCAGATCGAAGTTCCAGTTCCACATGGGCTTCACCATGGAGATCCGGCCGAGCGCCCCGTCTTCGATCAGTTTCCTGGCCTTCATGATGAAGGGCATGCTGCGCCGCTGCATGCCCACCTGCACGATCTGCTTGCTGTCGCGGACCGCCTCGATCATCCGCCGGCTCTCCTCCAGCGACTGCGAGAGCGGCTTTTCGAGATACACGTCCTTTCCGGCCGCCAGCGACTCCAGCAGGTTGGGACAATGCCAGTGATCCGGCGTCCCGATCACCACGAAGTCCAGGCCCGGGTGCGCCAGCAGGTCCTTGTAGTTCTCGTAGGTCTTGGCATCGGGCGGCGACTCCCGGCGGGCCGCCTCCAGGTGCGGCTCATAGCAATCGGCCAGGGCCACGCACTGGGCGCCCAGCTTCTGGAAGGTGCGGTTGAGCCAGCGCGCCCGGTTGCCCGTACCGATCACCCCGAATGCCGGGCGGTCGTTCGCGCCCCGGGCCGAACGCGGCACGAACAGCGGCGCCGCGCCCGCCAGGGTTCCTTTCAGGAACGTTCTACGATCCGGTTCCATACAACCACTCCCATTAACGCTTCAGGCACCAGTTCACCGCGTTGCGCATCAGGAGCTGGAACTGCGGATCCCCCAGCGCCTCGCGGGTGTGGCCGCTGGCCAGGTGCACCAGGCGGCCCTGTCCGGGCTCGTAGGCCCAGCCCGCGGCCGCGCTCTTGCCCTCGTCGGAAACGTTGCGCAGCAGCAGGTGGACCTTCTTCTCGTCGAACGGCGGCGTGTGCTGCTCGTCCGCGCTGAAGAACGGCTGTACGCCGCGGGTCACCGGATGGTTGGGATCCGCGATCTCCACCCGGAAGCGCTCCAGCGGCCCGTGGCCGATGTAGCGCCCTCCCACCAGGTTCAGGTAGGGCCCGTCCTTGGGGTAGAGGCCCATGGAGTTGTGCAGGTTCAGGAAGCCGCCGCCGTTCTGCACGAAATCCACCACCGCCTTTTCCTGCTCGGGCGTCATCCAGATCCTGTACTGCTTCTGGGGCCCGTCCGGCCAGAGCATGCCGTCTCTGAGGATCACCAGCAGCTTCACACGCGCCAGATTCTCGGCCGTGAGGGCCTGCACGTCCACGAAGTAGTGCGGCGTCACGCCGGCGGCCTGGAAGACCGGCTCCAGGCCTTCGATGATGTGCTCGGGCTCGTGGTAGCGGTCGCCCACCAGCACCAGCGCCTGACCCTCGGGAGAAGCGGGAACGGCGCCGTGGAACGGCGCGTTGGGGGCCATGAACTCGCGGTAGACGTGGCGGATGTCCTGGGCCTGCACGTCGTCATAGGGCATCCAGACGTAGTACTTGGCCGGCAGCAGCACCATCCTCTCGATGTCCGCCAGGGCCCGCCCCATGGTGATGTGGTAGGCCACCTGGCGGCGCACTTCCAGCAGGAAGCGGGACTGGCGCTCCAGCATGGAGCCCCTGCCCCAGGAGCCGAACCCCGGCACAACGCGGGAAGGCCGCAGCGCGTCCAGTTCCTTCAGCAGCGCCACCCAGCCGGCGGTGTTGCTGCCGGGCAAACGCGCCCTCGGCCCGTTCACCACCCCGGGTCCGCCGAAGAGCACGCTCTGCTTTGCCAGCCAGACGGCGCCGCCGGGCCGCCCGAGCCTGCCGCTGTAATCGATATGGCGCACGCCGGGGGCTTCGCGCACCTGCTTGAGCCCGGCCGCGACCAGTTGCTCGACGGCGGGATCTTTGGCATCCGGCGCCGTCAGAATGAAGGAGCGGGCGGGCTTTCCGGAAATCTTCGCCACCTCCGCCAGGTAATCGGACACGGGCATGCCTTTGGGCGTGTCGATCAAGAGGGTTTCGCCGCCCAGCACCACCCAGCCGCAGTTGGCCGAACCGTAACGGTCGGCGAACCCGGCCGCCCACACGTTTTTCGCCACCTGTTGCTTATGGGGGATTCCGGCCGCCAGGGCCGTCCCCGCCATGATCAGAACCGTCAACCAACGCATCGTTTATCTCTCCGCAGCCTCCCGAATCAATTGCGCGCAGCGGCCCGCGGCATAGCGAGACTCCAGTTCGTCCGCCAGGGCCAGCAGGTGTTCCCGCGTGGCCCGGCCGGGCCGCAGCGCATTATAAACGGCCAGTATCCTGTCTTCCGGAACACTCACCAGTTCCGCCGCCCGCAGGAGGTTTTCCGCAAGCTGGAGCCGCCCTGCGGCCTCCGCGATCCCGGCCTGAGCGCACAGGGCGGCGGCAGTGACCCGCAGGTCCTGCATGGCCACCCGCCCTTCCAGCACGGCCTCCAGGGTGATCTCCTCGAAGCGCAGGCCGGAGGGCGTCTCGACCAGGTCCGGACGCTTCTCGGCAATGGGGTAATCAACCGGCATACCGCAGCTCCTGGGGCGGCTTGCCCGCAATTACCTGTTCGGTCTCCCTGAGATGCAGGATGGTAGTGCGCACAATGTACTTGAGCCGCGCCATGTTGTCGATCTGAAGCGGCACCGGGCTCACCGGGCGGCCTCTCGCGTAGCTGGCCGCGTTGCGCCCGATGGCGCGGTACGATTCCAGCGTCAGGTTAGGCGCCTGGGGGAACAGTTCCAGGTTGTTCAATGGCTCAAGCCCGCGCCGGTGGATCACCGTGGTTCCCTTGGATTGAATCCCGATCGCGATACCCGATCCGCTCAGGGAAGAGCCGGTGAAGCCGATCATGCCGCAGTCCGAGGTGCCGCACACGCGCACCAGGCGGGCCTGCATCCCCTCGCACTGAATCCCCGCGGCGAGCGCGTCCAGCACCGCGCGGTGCGGCAGACCCAGCAGGGTGGCGCCCAGCGCGCCGCCGAAGGCCGGGCCGACCGCGATCACGATCTCGTTCGCGTCCTCGCCGGGCTTCGCTTCTCCGGCTTCCACCAGAAACGGCTCGCCGCCGGTGACGCCGATGGTCTGGGGATCCAGCGCCTGGGGAATGTCGTCGATCTCGGCCTTGCGCTCCGCACCCAGGTGATAGCCGGTTCCGGGACCGCGGTAATCGTTGGGGTCGTTGACCGCGCTCAGCACGCGCGGGCCGGGCAGGACCACGGCCGAAGTCTGCAGAAAATCGCCCGAGATGCGCAGTTTCTGAACGTCCAGGATCTTGCGTGCGATGTCGGTGTAGCCCCGGCGCGCCAGGGCCCGGATGACGTCGATTCCGCCGCGCCCTTCACTCAGGAAGCGGTCGGCCGCGCCCAGGTCGGCGATGACGTCGCGGTCCGGCATATCGGCGCTGCTCCGGGCGGCCACCGCGGCCTCGATCTCCGCTTCGCTGACCGGCGGCAGTCCCAGCTCGTCGAAGACCGCCCGCACCGCCTCCGCCGCGCGCCGGCGCACGGCCAGGACTTCCGGTTCCCGCACCGGACGCACCCCGCCGTCCACCTGCATGTCGCGCTGCAGAACGTTGTAGTCGTCCAGATCTTCGGTGTCGAAGTTGCCTCCGCCGAACAGGTTGTCCTCCCGCGGCATGGAGCTGTAGCCGGAGAAGATGAAGTCGGTGCCCGGGAGAAACTGCAGCATCAGCTTGGCGGACTTGCGGATCTCGGAATGCGACGCCATGGCGTCGTTGCCCGACGCGACTTCGAGGTCGAGCATGGCCGCGACCAGGTTTTCGGCCAGCACCCCGCGCACGCCGCCGGGCAGCGATTCCGGCAGCGCGATGCAGCTGATGGAGCCGTTCTGCACGCCTTGCGAACCGGCGCCCTTGATGGCCATCAGGCAGCGGGTCTCCAGGTAGAGCATGGATTTGCCCTCGGCGTGGCCCATCAGGGCCTCCGATCCGGTGCCGGAGGTAAAGCGCACCTTGATCCCGCGCGAGGCGTAGGCCGAAGCCAGGAAGGCCTTGGACCAGGGGGAATCATCGCCGTCGCGAAAGGCTTTCTCGGTCCCATAGACCGAGAGGGTCTCGGCGTAGGTGGTGAGCCCGAGCAGGGCCAGGCGCAGGCCGAGCGCTTCCTCGACGGCGCACTGGGTCAGCGCGGCGCCGCGTCCGGTCTGCGATCCGATCAGCAGGGCCATGGCACTAAGCGGGGCGTAGCGGGCCACGCCCACGGTGGTTTCCAGCTCCGCGAAGCCTCGTTCCACCGCTTCGGCCGCGTCGGCGGCAATCAGGGCCGGGTTCTCCTTGCGGTTGGTGACGTGGGCCTGGTTGGAGGGCGTGCGCCGCGCGCGCATCTTCTGGAGCGCCATCATCATCTCGACGACGTTGAGCGCATCCACCACCTGCATGATCCGGGCCGGCGACAACCCGCTCACCAGGCGCACGACCTCGCCGCGCGGAGTTTCGAAATCGGCCAGCCTGCGGGCGATGACCAGGGGGTCCATCGCCATCGCCTCCCCGGCCACCGCCGGGTTGATGGCTCGCCGGGCGATGAAACGGTCCAGGATGTCGAATTCCCTCTCCGGCTTGCCGTCCAACTCCACGATGCGGCCGGCGGACAGGCGTATGCCCGGTTTGGGGTCGTGCGGGCTGTTGAACAACACCAGGCCGGTGTCCGGCCATTCGCGGATGAAACTGTCCCGGTTGACGGCGCGTCCGGCGCGGGCTTCGAAACGCTTGGAGGTCATGGAACGTTGACTTCGATTGTATCGAAACCCGGCCGGCCGCCCGCTCAGGAGTGGATCTGCTGCGCCAGGTAGTTCTCGATGCCGATCTCTTTAATGATGCCCAGCTGACCCTCCAGCCAGTTGATGTGGTGCTCCTCTTCCAGCAGGATGTCTTCGAACAGCTCGCGGGAGGCGTTGTCGCCCACTTCGACGGCGGTCTGGATCGCCCGGTTCAGCCGCGCCACCGCGGCGACTTCCAGCGCCAGGTCGTTCTCGAACTGCGCCTTGACGTCGGCGCCCACCTTGATGGGGAACAGGTCCGACATGTTGGGCGTTCCTTCGAGGAAGAGGATCCGCTGCATCAGCTTGTCGGCGTGCTTCATCTCGTCGATCGACTCGTCCTGGTTATACTTGGCCAGTTTCCGGTAGCCCCAGTTTTCGCACATCTTGGCGTGCAGGAAGTACTGGTTGATTGCGGTAAGTTCCGCTTTCAGGACTTCGTTCAGGAATTGCAGGACTTTATCGTTACCGCGCATTCCCCGATTGTAGCAGGGAGGGGCCTCTGGTTCGCTCCAACTCCGTGATACAACGGTACGTGCCCCCGAACTACTATCTCGACCTGGCCGCCTCCGGGATGCGCATGCCGATCGGCGCCGATCTTCTTTTGCACGAGGAAGAGGACCCGGAAGCGGCGGCCCGCGACGGCCGGCGCCTGGGCGAAGTGCTGCGCAAAGCGGCCGAGAGATACCGCACCCCTCTGGCCGTGCCGCTGATGGACCTCCGGTTGGAGAAGGCCGACCTGCTGCGCGCCCTGGGCATCCCCGAAAGCGAAGTGGACGCCTTCCACTTCACCAGCCCCCCGGACGAAGCCGCCCTGCGGACGGTGGAGGCCGGGATGGAGGCGCCCTTCGCCCAACGCAACCAGGCGCACATCGATTCCATCCGCTACATCGCCTGCGAAACGGGATTGGCGCCGGTGGGCATGGCGATCGGACCGTTTTCGCTCACCACCAAGCTGATGGGCGACCCCATCACCGCCGTCGCCCTTTCGGGCATGGGCTTCACGGGCGAGGACGAGCCGGGCGTGCTCACCCTGGAACGCTGCCACCGCCTGGCGTGTCTCGCCGTGCGCCGCTCCCTGGCCGCACAGATGCGGGCGGGGGCGCGCGCCGTGATCGTCTGCGAGCCGGCGGCCAACAGCGTCTATTTCTCTCCCAAGCAACTGGAGGCCGGATCGGGCACTTTTGAGCGCTTCGTGATCCAGCCCCTGCTGCAGTTGAAGCGGCAACTGACCGCCGGCGGCGCGGACCTGATCCTGCACGATTGCGGCGAGTTGACCGCCGGCATGGTGAGCGAGTTCGGCCATCGGGTGCATCCGGCCATTCTCAGCCTGGGCAGTTCCCGCAAGCTGTGGGAGGACGCGGCGCTGGTTCCACGAGACGTGGTCCT
>JADZAF010000273.1 GCA_020852755.1 Bryobacterales bacterium | reverse complement strand
TCCATACACGCGAACGGGCGCTTCCGCCGCTTCGGAGGCCGCATCCCGCTGGTGAGACTTGGAAGTCTTTTGTTTTGAATGGGGTGGGTGGAGGGGTTCGAACCCTCGGCCACTGGAACCACAATCCGAAATGGCGTGTTTTCAGTCGTTTACGTGAGTTTCATCGAGTTCCTCAAGCATCTGATGAAGTAGGGCTTAGGCTCGTTCCGCTGTTTCGCTGAGTGCGGCGAACATCGGGCGAAATCGGGAGAGTTGGCACACAATCGGCACACAAAAGCGGAGCTTCACCTGCGGTTGTGATCGGGATCGACGCGGGGCCGCTGGCATGGGGGCCGTCACCTCACGGAAATATGCCTCAAAGGCTGTCAAGAGCGTGGCGGATTATTTTTTCCTCATGTTTCGAGGGTTTTCGTGCACTTCTATCACTTCTGTACCTTTTGGGCCCTTCTATCGCATCTTCGTTTGTCACAGGCAAGCTGGCAGGTTAGGGGACTTCTTCTGACAGGGGCTTATACTGAAGCCGGATGAGCGCGCAATTCACACACGGAGTTCAGCGTATCCGAAGCGTGATGTTGCCGCGCCTGGCTTGCATGTTACTTGCACGGGCGTTGCATGGCCACCCTCATTTGCAGGGAGTACTCAATAACCTGGGTCGGGGAAGTACCTTGAAGCCTTGATTGCAGCTCGATACTGCGATATTCTTTTTATGAAATATCCACAAATTGACAGGCTGCCCCTGAGGGTCGGTTTCCTTACCTGGCTTCGGTTGACTGGCTTCGCCCCCGAGAGAGTTAACCCGAAATGCAAAATTTGACTAACGTTCACTATGCCGCAAACCGACTGGGTGTTCGCCCCTGCCGAGTTTGGGCGCTTATTCGCGAGCGTGTCTTGGGTCCGCCTGTAGTGGTTCGCCTGGGACGCCACATACGAATCAACCCCGAGGCCTTAGAGGCCTTCATTGAAGGCGGCGGCCAAGCTCTGCCGGGCGGCTGGCGCCGGGAAGCCTGACGGCAAACCACAAACCGAGGGAGCGCGGATGGACAAGTCCGAAGCTATCGGTCTGTTGGAACGCTGTACCGGCGAGTTGACCGACGCCGAGATCCTCACGGCGATGAAGAGGGTTCTTTACCTGCCCCTTTGCTACTATCCGGCCGTTCAGGCCATTGTCTCGGAGGGGCGCTGGAGGGACAAACAGTACCCCATCGCCTACGTCAAGAAGGCCGCCATGGCGAAGGCTATTCACATGGGCCTGGCTGACGATCCCCGGGAGCGGTTCACACTCATAACGCCGATCCTCACCAAGAACAGGCAGCGGGGGAAATCGAGCTCCAAGGTCAGGGTTCCCATTGCCTGGGATGAGTTCTACGACTACATAACGGCCAAGCGTGAACTTGGGTTGCCGAGAAGGTCCGGGGGCGTCTGGAAGGCGCCGGGGGATTTACTGCACTGGGAGTCGGCCGGCAGGGCGGCGGGGCTCAATGGTCGGGTCAGGGAGTTTAAGGACAGGGAGGATCACCCCGTGACCGCATACGAGCATCTGGTCGGGCGAATACCGCCAGACCTGAAACGAACAGTCACAGTGCCGGTGCACGACCCCAAAACCGCGGCTTGGCTCAGAGACGCATGGAGGGAGAACAACCCCGACCTGGAAATGCCGGCTGGATACCTGATGCAGGAGGAAACCGTCGAAGTTCCCGACTGGACGAAGATCGCCCAACGGGCCGGGCTAAACAAGGGGGAGGGGTACGTCTTACAACTGCGGGCGGCTGGATACGGGCGTGACCGTGCCATGGCTCTGCAACGGACTGCGAAGGGTAAGCGGTTCGTTCAGGCCGCATGGAGAAGGCTAACCCGTAAGTGGGACAGAGTTGTGTCAGTCCTAAATCCCGGCGCTTCTAGTAATTAGGGATAAAACGTCCCGGAACTAAGAAAAGTGCCACACATACTTAATAGGAGAAGATACCGCGGTGAACCGAGGCCACCAAGAGCCTCATCCCATACGGGCCTACTCCGGAACTTTGATCGGGCCGCCGGAGCGGTCCAGAGACAAACCCCGCATCTCAGGGCATTGTTGTCATTCCAGCGAGGCAAACATGACTAAGGGAGACGTTACGTTGATGCTCGTTTACGAACCGTCCACCGCCGAGGGGCGGCCTGTACCTCTGGTACGGGTTTCCGACCCCGGCTTGGCGGCTCAGGTTGCGGACAAGGCCATCCGGGAGGCCGAGGAGCGCGCGGCGGCGATAGACAACGCCGATGAGTTCCTCGGCGAGGTGGAGAGGGCGGAAGCGCGGCGGTTGCGCGACGTGCTGGCCATCCTCATTCCCGGACTGGCAACCCGGCCCTGCGTGGCCGGCACTATCTAGGAGCTTGACTCACGATGGACGCTAACGGGCTTGCAGTCTCGCAGAGCTGCGGGTGCCTACCCTTCGTTGAAATGCGCTGCATCTACGTTCCGGCCACAGTATGCCGCCGGCGGGACCTGCGCGCGGCCGACAAGTTGTTGTACGGGTTCCTCACCAGCAGCCGGTACTCGATCCCAGAATTGGCCACCATCATGCAGCGCACGCCGCAGACTATTCGGCGCCGCATCCGGAAGCTGCAGCGAGCTGGGTTACTGAGGGACTTTCGCGCGTGAAACCCGGCGACGTTTTCATTCCCTATCGGAAGTTCATCAACATGCCGGTGCCAGCGACCTTAGCGTGTGTTCCGTGCAACGAACTGTCTCAGGGGGCCAAACTCGCCTACGGGTGCTTGGTGCGGCACGCCGGGAAGGATGGCAGGTGCTACCCCTCGCTGCGGAGGCTCGGGCAGGAACTGGGGGTGACTCGGAACCAGGCCCGGAATTACATAAGCGAACTGCGGGACTTCGAACTCATTCGAACGATACGGCGCTCAACGAAGTACGGCGACCTCGATGCGAATGATATTCAGTTCCTGTGGCATCCCATCCTAGAATCCTCGCTCCGCAAGGCCGAACCGCAGGGGGTGGGGGATTATACTGCCCCACCTGGTCCAATATCCGGGAGGGGGGTGGGGTACTGTGGTGGACCCCAAGAGGGCCAAGAGGAAGTAGGGTCAACAAGAGGGTCGTTGTCGTTGTCGGGCGAAGCGGGCCCGCACAAACATGCGGCTCCGCAGGAAGGAACGACAACGGCGGAGAAATCGTTCTTCAAAGCCTTCACCGAAGAGGTGCAGCTCGCTACGCGGGACACCTGGGGGTTGACGTGCGACCGGAAGGCAGCCGAGACCATCCTGGACTGTTGCGGCGGTATTGACGGATTCCATGCCTGGTGGAAGGCCAAGGCCGAGAGCCTGAACCTCGATGGTAAGGGCATCGGTTACCTGTTGCGGATCTTTCGGAATGATCGGGACTGGATCGCAGAGGAAACCGACCGGCAGGAACAGGAAAGGCTGGAGGCCGAGCGGAAGCGAGCCGAGTTGCAACGCCGTATGGAAACACCGGTTCTGATCGCTGACGCCCAGAAGATCCTGAACGACTACCGCTACCGGGTCACGCCGGGGCTGCTGGCCTACTTCACCCGGCGCGGCATCACCGAGATTAGCCCCGCGCAACTGAAGCGGGAGTGCCTGGCATGGGCCGAGCGGCAGTGCGACCAGTGCCACCAAAGCGGCCTGGTGGGGAGCACGGTCCGCCGCACGCTGGAGTTTTGCGACTGCAGCATCGGGCAGGAGTTCGCTTGCCAAGATCCTGATGCGATCCACCGCATGACGGAGGCCATAGCCATGGCCGATCCGCAGGCGCGGCTGGCGGAAGCCTTCCGGGAGTTGCGCCTGGATTTCACGGCCGATGCCGTCGAGCGTTCCGTGGTCGTCGAGCAGGAGGACGGGGAACTGCTGGTCGAGATGCCGCGAGAGTTTTCTCTGTGCAGCGCATCCCCGGAGCACTTGCGCGAGGCTGCCAAATTGGTGGGCGTCCGCTCCATCCGGGTGGCCGTCGAGCAGGCCGCCTGACTGCACCCGGAACAACACCATGGATACCACCCCCGACCTGGCCACGCTGCTGGCCAAGCAGGCACGCCCCTGGCCGAAGCCGAAGCACGGGCACGCCGGCACCTGGAAGGGCTGGACGGCGACTATTCACCGGCGCCCACCCGGGCCGCCCTGCTGAAGTGGTGCTCGCTCGATGCCGAGCTGCGGAGCATCAACGCGGAGATTGGACAGCACTATGCCAAGCACTAAACGCAAGCCACCCATCGGGCCGGCTGCCTGCTGGCGTACCCATAGCGTCACGGCGCCCTGTCAGGCCTGCGGCGTGCGGGGCGAGCCCTGCCACGTGCCGATCATGCGGCGCGGCTTCTACTGCGAGGCGTGCTGCCCGGTGTGTCACCCGGCAAGGCCGGAGGGGGGAGGGTAGGAGGTGATCGTTTCGCACTGCAAGTTCCAAGGCGCGCCGGTTGTGACTGTGCCGGCGGGGGAGTTGCACACCCTGCTGCGCTGGCCGCGCTTGAGGTGGGAGGACCGGCGCCGAATCCGGTTCGAGTTATGGGCGCGCTGGTGCAGGGCGCGGGGGTTCCGAGTCCGAATTTGAACAGGAGGGTATTACATGAAAACAACGAAGAAGACTTTGGACAAGGCCGACTGGGGAAGCGTCGGCTATGCTACGTGCCTGCTACGGCAGGGCCGCGGCCGCATCGCGGCGCTGAAAGAGGCTGACGCACTCTTCGGAACATCCCTGGCCGTGATCTTCGCCGAGCCGAAGGGGGCAACCGGAGCGATCACGGCGGCCGTCTCCAGCGAGCATCCGCTCGCCAAGGCCATTGATCGGCTGCTCGGCAAGGCCTGAACCGGAGGCGGGCTCGAGACCTGAGAGCGGGAAGTGGTGTGTTGTCAACGACTTCCGGGTCCTACCGGGAGCAAACGGCCCACGGGGTATCTGATTGCGTAACCTCGCTACTTCGATACTTCGAAAACCTTTGAACTATATCCATTGAACTGCCCGAGGGAGGGGGCGTGGTCATGATCGTTACCAAAGCCGAGCTTGCGCGCGAACTGCAATGCTCGAAGGGCGCCATAGCCTACTACGTGTCGCGCGGCGGCCTGCCCGTCCGCGCCGATGGCAAGCTGGACCGGGAGGCGGCTCTACGTTGGCTTGTCCAGTATTCCTCCGGGGTGGGCGGAGGCTGGTTCGGGGGTAGCGGGCGCGGCGCGGGTTTGGTTGAGCGCGCCGAGGCCTTGCTCGCCGGCGAGCCCGTCGAGGTTCCCGCCGCACGCCGGCGAACTCGGCGGCGGAGTGAGTTGTCTGGGCCGCGGCAGGAATACGACCGGGTACGGGAGCGGTTCGCGCAACTGCCGGGGCTGCTGCTGGACTTCGAGCGCGATGTTCCCGCCTGGCTGCCGCTGGTGGTTGCCGAACTGGCAGACGCCGCGGCGGGTGCGCTGGCTCTGATCGTTGACAGGGCCGCGCCGGACTTCAACCTTCTCGGGGATTCGCCCGATACGGACCAGGCGCCCTTGCGGGACGTGACGAAAGCGGAGTTCAAGGCCGCCGGCAGGAAGATCAACGCGGCGGAATGGAAAGCGGCGGTGAAGCGTTCCAGCGAGTTTATCGAGCGCATGGACGACCTTCTGCTGCCGGAAGACGAAGTTAGTAAGTGAAGTGAGTGAGAAAGGAAACACTATGTTCGCAAGAAAGAAGCCGAAAGGACTGGAGGCGGCGCAAGCCGTCATGGAAGAACGGGGCAAACTGCAACGGGCGATTGATTCATCCGTAACGGACTTACAGGAGGCCGTGACCGCCCGCGACAAGGCCGCGCGTGACCTGGCCATCGCGTCAGTGAGCGGGGCGTCCGAGGCGGAGGGGGCCGCCTTAAACCAGGCCGCGTCACGGGTTACCGCCACGTCCAGCAAGTTGGGGGTGTTGCGCGACCGGCTGGTAGCACTCGGCCCGGCTCTGTGCCAACAATATGATGCGGTCCGGGCTTGCCTGCCGGAACACCGGGCGGAGTTACTGGAGAACTTCACGCCGCGATGGGAAAAGGCGTGCGCGGCCTACTCGCAGGTGCTCAGTGAGCGCGCTGCGCTTGAAGGGCTCCTGGGCGAACCGCTTGAACTCGGCGAACCGCAACCGGCGCCCGTGCAACTGGACCCCAATGCTTCGAGGCCGAGTGGACTTCTCGCGGAGATCAGGGCCGCCATTGAGGACACGGCGAGCATGAGGGAAGAGCGCGGCCGAGTCTACGCCTACGACCCGAACCGGCCCTGCGACCCGCTGGCAAGTTATCAACTCGTGCAATCCGCCTGCGGATTCCCGCCTGGTTCTATCGTGGTCGAGGCGATGCTCCCGCCGGGCCGCTTAGCCACCATGATACAGCTCGGAGAGGCGGTACCGCCGCAAGATTCCGCGGCCGTGGCGGGCGTTCAGGCGTGCGTTGCGAAGCTCAATGAGATAGGCCAACTCGAAGCCGACGAGGTTCAGCGGAAGTCCGCGGCGTGGCAACGGGCGCGGGGGCTTGAACTTGACGCGAAGGGCGGCGTTGATTTCAAGATCGCGACTCCGTACCCGTATCTCAGCCCCGCTGAGCGCGCCAAGCGGCTGCGCGCTTCGCCGGAGGAACTCCGCGAGAAGGAAGAAAACTATCCGGTAGCCGACCCGCGGCCGCGCCGCATGAATACCGAGCCGTCGAATCCGGCGCGGGAGGAAATCGAGCGCTTAATTGATCGCAGTTAGCTATTTCTGAGCGGAGGCGCGGCGGGCTTACCTCCTTTCCCGCCGCTCTCCGGGGCCGGCTCTCGCCCGCGTGGCGGACGACTCGCGGGAGCACGCCGGCGATTCCAAGGTTATGGAGGGTAGGATATGGCATTTGTGAAAGCCGAAGAAAATGATGCTTACAGAGCGCTGTGCGCTCTGACTGATCAAGTTGTGGCGGAGTCACGCGCATCCGGCCAGGACAACCCGGTGATCGCCCGGCGGGAGGCGTTCGTCAAGGCGTGCTACCTGCGGCCCGATCTGGCGCGGAAAGCCGTGGATTCGAGGGGGTATCATGTGATTGATCGCCCGGAACTCGCGGAGCTGCAGACCACGACCGCGGACACGGCGCGCGCGAAAGCCGAAGACCCGCTCTTGCGCGGGCGGCAAGAGCGACGGGCCGGCACGGCCTGGGGGCCGATTCCGTGGGCGACGATCATCCGCTAAGAAACGCAATCACGCGGCCGGGCGCGGAAGTCCCCGGTTCGCATCACAAGTTAGGGCCGCCGATTGTGGCGGTCCGTCGATTCCTGTCCGCTTGGCACGCGGGCAGGTAGTAGCACCTCCTCGGGGCCCGCAAAACTTGCCACCCGGTAAATGGCGAGTA
The DNA here is from genome assembly GCA_020852755.1 of Bryobacterales bacterium. Lineage (GTDB taxonomy): Bacteria > Acidobacteriota > Terriglobia > Bryobacterales > Bryobacteraceae > JADZAF01. The sequence continues at coordinate 4,505 of JADZAF010000273.1, read as the reverse complement.
GCTATGGGCCCCTTTTTTCAGGCAGGCAGTAACAGGAGTGAAGTGTATGAGCGAGAGATCTAGGGGGCACGTCAAGTTTTTCAATGACCGGCGCGGTTTCGGTTTCATCAGCGACGACGCCGGCGGAGTGGATTGTTTCGTCCACCATTCCAAGATCCAGATGGACGGCTACCGGACTCTGAAGCCGGGGGAGCACGTCGAGTTCGAACGGATGATAACCCACAAGGGCCCGGAAGCCATCTCCGTCACCGTGCTATCGGAGGAGCGATGCAGCGGGGCACGGTAGCAACCTGGAGGCATACCTACGGCTTTATCGAGACAGCCGACCATCGGCGGATTTTCGTTCACTACAGCAACATTTGCGGCACGGGTTACCGCGCCCTGGCGGTTGGCGATGTGGTTGACTTCGAGATCGCCTTCGATGACTCAGGGCGGCGGTATGCGGTCCGGGTGGTTCCGACTACCGAGGCCGCCGCGTAGGATGCCCACCGGGCGCGCTACGCGGGCGCTGGAGCAATCGCGGGGGTGCGGGCAAGGTCTACGGCTTGGCACAAGCAGAGGGCAGTCAAGGCGGCGTTGGCGCATCCGAAGGGTGCCGTGTTGAGTGATTCCCAGATCGCAAAGCATGTGGGCGTGAGCCAGCATTGCGTTTCAGACTGGCGAAAGAAACTGGAGCCGACTCAGAAAGTTTCTAAGTCACCCCTGCGCACTGGCCGCGATGGCCGCACGATCAACACCGCCAACATCGGGCGGCGCTCAACCGAGGGCGGGACGCGGAGCGGGCTGTAGCATGCCCGAATTTCGCGCGTGGTTGACCGTGGTGCAATCGCGGGGCACAGGTAGGGTATAGGGCTTGCCGTGGTGGAGCACGGCAGGAACGGCGGGGGCGCCCGGAAACCCGGAACCGGGCGCTTCCGCCACCGGAACACGGGGCGGTCCGCAATCGCTTTCGTCCAAATCGACGAACCCTGTTTTACCGAAGGGGCGCGAGGCAAGAACACTCCGGGTGAAATCATCCGGAGTGTTTGTGGCTCGGGGCTGAAGACGGGGGGCTATATGTTGACCTTCATCGCGCAGACCAACAAGCAGGATTGCGGCCTGGCGGCGATATCCTCGCTCACCGGGCAGGAGTACGCCGTGGTCCGAGCGGCGCTGGACCGGATCAATCCCGAAGCTGGGCGGAGCGAGGGCACGCCGGCAGGGGAGGCGATCATGGTCCTGCAGGTGCTCACCGGCGCCGCATACCGGGAGGATCGCCGCGGGCGAGGCCTGAAGCTGTCCACGTGCTTGAGGCTGGATCGGGGGTTCCTGGCCGGCGCGGGCCTGGTGCTGTTGCGGGAGCCGGATAAGGATTGCCTGCATGGGCATTGGTCGGCGTTCAGGGCGGGCTGCATCATGGATCCGCAAACCGGGACCTGGCCGGCGGCGGAGTATGAGCGGAGGCGGAGGCTGGTGGTGTGCCGGGTGGTGGCGGGGGAGCGGGCACGGAAAGCATGGGGCGGCTTGAGGTGGGGCCGCCCCTTTTGCCTAGGGGGTTCAGATGCGTAAGGAGTGGCGGCAGTATATCACGGGCTCGCCGTGGTATTCACATGACCGAGCGGCAAGCGCGGTTAAACAGTACCAGGACTAGAGTACCGGGTCTGGGGAGAAAAAGGCCCGCGCTTACTCAAGGCGCGGGCCGAAGAAGTCTCAACGATGTTCACATGCTACACCCGAGGATGTTAGCACGGCGCGCGGGCCGCCACACGACGAAAAAGGCCCGCGTGGGTTAGGCGCGGGCGCTAGAAGGAAGACAATCGTTGACTTGTCGGAAGAAGTGTACCACGGCCGGGGGCTTGCAACGCGGCGGAAACGGGTATATTCTCTTGGGTGTAGTTGAACGGACCGGCCCGAAGCAGGAACTTCGAACCGGCCCTAACCACGAATCGTAACGGCGTACGATGCATGGCTCCTTCCATTCTGACATTTCCCCGAAGCCGGCACCATACCCCCTTGCGGTTCACTCCAAAGGAGAAGGAACCGTGTCTGAAGAACTGAACGCGACAACGAAGCCGGAGCCCACCCCCGAGGCTCCGAAGACCTTTACCCCGCAGCCGAAGATGACCGAAGAGCAGGAAGCGGCGGAATATGACCGCCTGCTCGGGGACGTAGTCTGCCGGCTGACCGAATTGCGTCTCCACGACTTGCGCGAGGTGGAAAATTTCGTGGATATCGTGGAGCACGAAACCGGTTGCAACACGCCGGCAGAAGAGTTCATCACTGACCTGGTGCGGTATCACTGCTGCCGCGACGGCGGCAATGGGCTGACCCCGGATGACGTTCGGCAGCACCTGGAGGAATTCGAGAGGAATTTCTGGGATGAAGTGGAAGCTGCGCGGCGATTCGCCAAACGCTACCCGAAAGCGGTCCGGGAGCGCAAGACCGAGGGGAGAGCGTAAGCACCATGAAACAAGAGAAGCCCACCACCCGCAAACCGGCCGCGCCCGTTGAGGACGAACCGGAACCGACCGGCCGAATCACCGATTGGGAACTGTGCTCCTTTGACGATGGCGGCAGCGGCGTGGCCGATATCCACATGACCGAGGCCGAATTCGAGGCCCTCAAGGCGTATCTGGAAGTGCTCCGGGCCATGAACGCGCTTACGGTCCGATTGGATGCCGCGCTGGAGGCGGCGGTGAAGGCGTAGTTGGCCCACCCGGCGCCGGGGCGACTCGGCGCCGGGTGCATGATGCATTGGGCGAGGTGAAGGAAAAACATGAGTTATCACTACCATTCAGTGCAATGCCCCGCATGCAACGGGGACCGCGGAGAGTTCTATAGCAACGAGGGCCGCGCGGATCTGTCCGGGTCCGAGCAGCGTAGCGACTTCTGGGCTCCGTGCGAATACTGCAAGGGCACCGGCCGAGTCCCGGAGAATCCGGCTTTGTACCGGCGGTGCGGACACTGTGACGGGACGGGATATCTAACCTGGGGATCCGGCGCAAGGACGCTTACGGTTTCCCGGTGCCCCTATTGTGAGGACAAAGATGTCATGAACTGCGAGAAATGCAGAGGAACCGGACTCCTGAAGGTGGACAACGAAGGCCGTATGGTGAGCGACGTAGAGGCGGCGCAATGCCACTATTGCGGCGGCTGTGGAATAGTTCCGCTCAATACGGAGAGCGCTTGAGCGCTGAGAGAATCGAGTTCAAGCAATGCCCGGACAAATCATCAACCGAGGAAAGAACATCTGGCTGGTACGGGTCTTCATGGGCCGCGACCCGCAGACCGGCAAGAGGCAGTACATCAACGAGACGGTTCACGGCAACAAGAAGGACGCCGAGGGCGTGCTCACGAAGAAGATGCGGGACCGCGACACGGGCGAACTGACGCCGCGAAACGTCAAGCATAACGTCGACGGCCTTCTGGACGACCTTCTGTTTGATTACAAGACAAACGGGAAGGATTACGATTGGGCCGAGCTGCTGGTTCGCAAGCACCTGCGGCCGTTCTTTGGGCCGATCCCCGCCGGCAAGCTGACAACCGCTCATGTTCAGCAGTACATCGAAAAGCGGCTGGCCGCGGGGCGCGCGAATGCAACGATCAATCACGAACTGTCCCTGCTGCGGCGCGCGTTGAATCTCGGCAGGCAGGCGACACCGCCTAAGGTCTTGCGGGCGCCGCATATTCCGAAGCTGGCGGAGGACAACGTACGCAAGGGTTTTTTCGAGAGGGCCGATTACGTGAAACTGCGGGACGCGCTGCCGGACGAACTGAAGGGGGTATTGACGTTCGCCTATTTCACCGGCTGCCGGCGCGGGGAGATTCTCTCCCTGCAATGGCCACAGGTGGACCTGCTGGAGCGCGTGGTCCGGCTGGAACCGGGCACCACGAAGAACAAAGAGGCCCGCATCATCCCGGCGCCTGACGAACTTTATCAGACCCTTCTCATTCAGAGGGAGCGCACCGAGGCAAATTATCCGGCCTGCCCGTGGGTGTTCTCGCGGGGCGGGGAGAAGATCCGGCACTTCCGGAAGACCTGGAAATCCGCATGTAGGGAAGCGGGGCTCTGGGAGGGGGACGCGAAGAAGGGTAAGCCCACGAAGTTGTTTCACGACCTTCGGAGAACCGGGGTGCGGAATCTGGTGCGGGCCGGGGTGCCGGAAAAGGTGGCGATGCTAATCTCCGGGCATCGGACCCGCAGCGTCTTCGAGCGGTACAACATCATCAGCGAAGACGACCTGAAAGAGGCCATGCGGCGCCTTGGTTCCTACCATGAGGGGCGGGCGAAGGCCCAAGAGGACAAAACCCAGACCGGCACACAAACCGAAAATCGGCACACTATAGGCACACAAACCCCTGGGGGCAAGGTTCAGTAGGCTTGTAAGTTGTTGATTTTATGGGGTGGGTGGAGGGGTTCGAACCCTCGGCCACTGGAACCACAATCCAGCGCTCTACCAGCTGAGCTACACCCACCGTGGATGAGGGATCCTTTTCAGTCTACCACGAGGGCTTACAGGCCGGCC
>JADZAF010000272.1 GCA_020852755.1 Bryobacterales bacterium | reverse complement strand
CGGCAGCTTGCCTTTCTTGATCCACTTCAGGATGGTGTCGGGCTTGAGAGAGCAGAGCCGGGCGGCCTGGCCGGTGGTGAGCCTGCCGGTTGGTCTATCGGTTTTATCGATTCTCATATCATCATCCGGAATTTCATCCGAAGTTTCTTGACATCCGGCTTCTAAGGTCATAATATCTCTAAACATCGTTGACGGCGGCGGTTTTTTTGGCCGGGAAAGGAGGTTCACCATGCGGAACCACGTACGGGAGGCCGAGCACCTGATCAGGCTTGCCCTGGTTTTCCTCGCCGGGGGCGCCGCATTCCTTCTGATCCGGCAGGCCGTAGTCCCTCCCGGCTTCGGCGTCCACGGGCACTACCGAGCGGCCGCCCTGGAGGAAAACCGCCTCCGTCCCGCCGTGTATGCGGGGCAGGCCGCCTGTTCCGACTGCCACGAGGAACAGGTAAAGCAGCGCGCCGCGGGGAGCCACCGCGGGGTAGCCTGCGAGGCCTGCCACGGACCCCTGGCCCGGCACGCGGCCGACCCCTCGGCCGCCGCGCCGCGACCCCCCGACCCCGTTGCGCTGTGCCGCCGCTGCCACGAAGCGGACGCGGCCAAGCCGAAGAATTTCCCGCAAGTCGTCGCACAGGACCATTCGGGCGGCGAGGCATGCAACTCCTGCCACCAGCCTCACCGCCCGAAGGTCTGATCCGGAGGACCTTTATGAGCATGACCCGGCGCGGCTTCATCGTCCTGAGCGCGGCCGCGGCGTCGGCCCTGAGCGGCGCCGGCGGCGTTCAGGAACCGGAAGCGCGCTACCGCATGGCCGAGCACTGGTGGGCCATGACGATCGACATCGACAAGTGCATCGGCTGCGGCAATTGCGTGAAGGCCTGCGCCGAGGAGAACCAGGTGCCGGAGGGCCATTTCCGGACCTGGGTGGAGCGCTACACGGTGGAGGCGGGCGACTACGAGCACCCGCGGGTGGAATCGCCGCAGGGAGGGAAGAACGGGTTTCCCCCGGCGGCGCAATCCACGGCCAAGACGTTCTTCGTTCCCAAGCTGTGCAACCACTGCGAGCATTCCCCCTGCGTGCAGGTCTGCCCGGTGGGCGCCACTTTCGAATCGCCCGACGGGGTGGTGCTGGTGGACGAGAAATACTGCATCGGGTGCCGCTACTGCGTGCAGGCCTGCCCGTACGGCTGCCGGTACATCCATCCGGAGAAGCACACGGTGGACAAGTGCAGCCTGTGCTACCACCGGATCACCAAGGGTCTCACCACGGCCTGCTGCGAGGCCTGCCCGACCGGGGCGCGGCAACTGGCCGATTTGAAGAACCCCAAGGATCCGGTACACGAATTCCTGCGCACGCACAAGGTGCAGGTGCTGAAGCCCCACATGGCGACCGGCTCCAAGGTTTTCTACAAGGACCTGGACGGCGCGGTGAGGTGAAGGGAGAGAACGATGACCGGCGTGGAAGGCTTCATGTATCCCAACGAAGTGGAGCTGCAGTGGAGCGCCCTGATCGTGCTCTACCCGTACATCACCGGGCTGGTGGCGGGGGCCTTCATCCTGGCTTCGCTGGAGCGTGTGTTCAAGGTGGCGGCGGTGAGGCCGACCTACCGGCTGGCCCTGCTGACGGCGCTGGCGTTCCTGCTGGTGGCGCCGCTGCCCCTGCAGCTGCACCTGGGGCATCCCGAGCGGTCCTTCGAGATGTATTTGACGCCGCACCGCTCCTCGGCGATGGCGATGTTCGGCTTCGTGTACCTGTGGTACCTGATGGTGGTCCTGGTGATCGAGATCTGGCTGGACTACCGGGCGGACATCGTGCGGCTGTCGCAAACCCGACGGGGCCTGACCGGGTGGATCTACCGGCTGCTGACCCTGGGATCGCGGAACGTCAGCCCGGAATCGCGGCGCATCGACGACCGGGTGGGCTGGGCGATCACGGTGATCGGCATCCCGTCCGCGTTCCTGCTGCACGGGTACGTGGGGTTCATCTTCGGCTCGGTGAAGGCCAACGCCTGGTGGTCGACGCCGCTGATGCCCATCGTGTTCCTGTTTTCGGCCATGGTGTCGGGCATTGCCGCGGTGCTGCTGCTGTACATGGGGATCTCCTGGCGGCAGAAGCGCAAGGTCGACATGCTCTGCCTGGACACCATCGCGCGCTACCTGTTTTACGTGTTCCTGATCGATTTCTCGCTCGAGATGCTGGACCTGGTACACCGCATCTACGAGGCGGACGAATCATTCCGCAGCCTGGACTTCATGGTGCGGACGCGGCTGTACACCTCCCAGGTGATCGTGCAGATCTACCTGGGCACGGTGCTGCCCATCCTGCTGCTGGCCGCCACCCAGGTGCTGCGGCTGAGCGAGCGGCTGCGCCGGGGCCTCTATGCGGCGGCGGGGCTGCTGACCCTGGCCGGCATCTTCGCCATGCGCTGGAACGTGGTGATCGGCGGGCAGCTGTTCTCGAAGAGCTATCTCGGCTACACCTCCTACAAGCTGGAATTCGCAACCCGCGAGGGGCTGCTGACCACGGTGTTCCTGATGGTCCTGCCGCTCGCGATTCTCTGGGGCCTTCTGAAACTGCTGCCGCCCTGGCCCGAGCGGGAGGCGGCATGAGGGTAATGCCATGGCGGGGACCACATCGTCTCCCCAGCCGGGGATGGAAGAGCTGCTCCGGCTGGTGGCGGATTTGCAGAACCGGGTGCTGTTGCTGGAGGGCCGCGCCGGGGGAGCGGTAAGCGCGGCGGCGGAAGCGGCGCCGGTAGCGGACAGCGCGGCGGCGGGAGCTTTCGAGGGCACGGCCGGGCTGGTGCCGCTGCTGGGCAAGGCGCTGCTGGGGCTATCGGCCGCTTACCTGCTGCGGGCGCTTTCCGAGTTCGGGGTGCTGCCCCTGACGGCGGGGATGGCGGTAGGGATGGTGTACGCGCTGTGGTGGCTGCTGCTGGCGGCCCGCACGGCGTTGGAGGAACGCGCGCACGCGGCGGTCTACGCGCTGACCTCGGTGCTGATCCTGGTTCCGCTGCTGTGGGAGACCAGCGTGCGCTTCCATGCCGTGCCGGGGTGGATCGCGGCGGGGGTGCTGGTGCTGTTCGCGGTGTTCGGCCTGGCCATCTCCTGGCGCAAGGACCTGGCGGTGATCGCCTGGATCACCACCCTGGCGGGGCTGCTGGCGGCCTGCGGGCTGCTGCTGGCCACGCACGACCTGGCGCCGTTCATCCTGGCGCTGCTGGCGATGGCGGCGGCGGTGGAGTATTCCGCCTGCCTGGAGCACTGGCTGCGGGAGCGCTGGGTGGTGGCGATCACGGCCGACCTGGCGGTGCTGCTGCTGACCTACCTGTTCACCCGGCCGGGCGGGCTGCCGGAGGGGTACGCGGCGATCTCCACGGGCGGGGTGATCGGGATCCAGATCGCGCTGCTGGCGATCTACCTTTCCAGCACCATCGTGCGGACGCTGTGGCGGCACTTCACCTTCACGGCGTTCGAGATCGCGCAGTGCGTGGCGGCGTTCCTGATCTCCACCAGCGGGGCCCTGCGGGCGGCCGAAGGCGATCCGGCCGCGCTGGCGGCGGTGGCCGTCTTCTGCCTGGTGTGCGGGGCCTTGTGCTACCTGGTTTCCTTCGCGTTCCTGGAGCGCAAGGGGCGGCGGGACCGCAATTTCTACACCTACGCGGCGTTCGGGCTGCTGCTGGTGCTGACCGGGAGCCGGCTGCTGTTGAGCGGCGCGGGCTACCTGCTGCTGTGGGCGCTGCTGGGCGTGCTGTTCCTGCGCATGGGCCGCGCGGCCGGGCGGATGATGCTGAAGTGGCACGGCGCGGCGTACCTGGCGCTGGCCTCGCTCGGGTCGGGACTGGCCGGATACGCGGCGGCGCGGTTCCTGACGGGGTCGGGTCACGGCCATGCGGACGAAATGGCGGCGGGGGCGTACCTGGCGATGGCGGCCGGGGTGCTGGGCTACGTGCTGGTGAGCCGGGGCGGTTCCGGCGAGGACGCGGACTGGAACCTGCGGCTGCTGCGGGCGGTGCTGGCG